>DASWZM010000001.1:0-1607 GCA_036404455.1 Occallatibacter sp.
AAGCACGATGATCACGGCACTCGCAATCGAAAAAATCGTCTTCATAGCAGCCATTCTAGTGCGTCTTGCCCGCGTCCACCTTCCTACTTCATCCCCCGCACCACATACACCTGCGACAGCGTCTGCACGTAGAGATAGGCATACGCGCCCCCGGCGCCCCAGAAATACGACGCCCCAACGCCCACTGCTCCTGCCGGCAGGCTTTCCCCGAAAGTTTTCCACGGCACCATTTTCCCGGTAACTGTATTCGCCCGATAAATCGTCCCCGTCCCCTCGCGCGGCCGTCTTGACGCGGCCAACACCGATTCCCCATCCGGCGACCAGCCAATCACGCGGTAGCTCGAGTCCAGCCCGGGGATCGGCCGCAGACCGCCGCCATCCAGCGGCCAAATTCCCCATTTTGCATCCGGTCCCAGCACCACCGTGCGGCGGCCGTCCGGCGAAGGATGCACACCGGCCACGCCCTCGGGAGTAATTGCCTTCGAGTCCCCACTGCTCAGTTCAATCAAGTAGTCGCGCACGCCGTGTCCGGGCTCAATCCCGCTCGCCAGCAACTCCTGGCCGCCGGCCAGCCAACGCACTTCCTGGTAGCTCACTTTGTCGTGCGTCAACTGTCTGGCCACGCCCGCTCCTGTGGGCACCACATTGAGCGGACCACCCTTCGGCGGCTTCGTGATCACCCACTTGCCATCCGCAGAGATTGCAAGGCAGTCTCCTTCGCTAATGCGCACCGGAGGCGAACCGTCGGTGCTGCGCACAAACACCGTGTAATTCGGCCCTCCGCCGTCGCCTGCCTCTACGAAGAGTATCTTCCGGCCGTCCGGGGTCATGTCGGTCAGACCCGACCATCCAAACCACCCTAGTTCGAGTTCCTTGGTTCCGCCCGGTGGCGTGCCACGGATTCCAAGGCGCTGCTGATTCGTTACCGTCAGCACGACTCCGTTGCGTATGTCCTCCAGCCACATCCCTCCTGGAACGTTGGTAATCGTCCGCAGCTTACCCGATAGCGTTATCGCCCGCGGACTTCCAGCGGCCCCGCTGTTCGAGGACGTAAACCAGATTTCATCTCCCGCCGGCGACCAGATCACTCCCTGCAGCGATTTCCACACCGGAGTAAGGATCTTCTCCTTGTCTTTGCCGTCCGAGCCAATCACCGCGATCGAACCCTCGTCATCGCCGCTCGGGTTTTGGTGATCGGCAAACGCGATCCACTTCCCGTCCGGCGATATCTTGGGATGGCTGATCCAGCTGATGCCGTCGAACAGCACCTTCCCAATCGGATACTCCAGGCGCCAGTGACCGTTTTCCGGCGCATAACGGACGACCGCCATATTCTCCCCGTCCGCCGCCCAGTCCGCGTCCTGCACATTGTCGAGCACTTCGCGCGGAGATCCCCCGCTCATGGGGATCCTCGCCAGCGTACCCGCCCTCGCATAACCGCCGAGATCGACCGTATTGAGCCGTACCGCCAGCTCTCCGCTCTTCGAAATCGACAACAGTTCCGCATCCTTTACCCCAAGTTCGCGCAAGCCGGGATCATCGGTGCGCCCCACGTACAGCTGGCTTTCGCCACCGTCCCAGGAAGCGCTGTACACAACGCTGCCGTC
>DASWZM010000002.1:0-20499 GCA_036404455.1 Occallatibacter sp.
CTGGAGCGAGCCATCGCTGCCCATGAGCCGGTTCTCCTCTACGGCGACTACGACGTGGACGGCGCCACCGCCGTCGTCCTGCTCAAGACCGCCATCGAGATGCTCGGCGGCGTTGCCCGCTTTCATGTGCCGCACCGCCTCCGCGAGGGCTACGGCCTGCAATCGAGCGTCCTAGAGGCTGCCCACGCCGGCGGCGTCCGCCTCGTCATCACCGTGGACACCGGCATGAGGGCCTTTGCCGAGGCCGAGACCGCCCGCAAGTTAGGCCTCGACCTCATCATCACCGACCACCACCTGCTCCAGGCAGGGGATGCCGTGCCTCACGCCCTCGCCATCCTCAATCCCAACCAGCCCAACTGCCCTTACCCTGAAAAATCCCTCTGCGGCGCAGCCATCGCTCTAAAGTTTGCCCAAGCCGTCCTCGAGCGCCGCGACCCCGTCCGCACCCGCGAAAAGACCCTCCCCAGCTTCCTCAAAATGGCCGCCATCGCCACCATCGCCGATGCCGTTCCCCTCTGCGGCGAAAACCGCGTCATCGCCACCCTCGGCCTCCGCGAACTTCGCCGCCCTGTCGGCCTTGGTCTGCGCGCCCTCTTCGCGGCAGTCGCCCTCGATCCGGCAGCCAGGCCGCTCACCGGCTTCGACGTCGCCTTCCGCATCGCTCCGCGCATCAATGCCGCCGGCCGCATGGACGTTGCCTCCGACGTCATCGAACTCTTCTCCACCCGCTCGCCCGGCCGCGCCACCGAACTGGCCGCCAAGCTCGAGCGTCTCAACCGCGAGCGCCGCGATACCGAGGCCTCCGCTCTCACCGCCATCGAGGCCCGCCTGGCCGGCAACGGCGAGGCCGCCAACGAACTCGCATCCGATCGTCTTCTCGTCATCGATGGCGACAACTGGCATCGCGGCGTCATCGGCATCCTCGCCTCCCGCGTCGTCGAGCGCACCGCCAAACCGGCCATCGTCATCAGTGTCGAGGACGGCGTGGCCCACGGCTCCGGCCGTTCCGTCGACGGATTCCAGCTCCTCAACGCCATCGAAAGCTGCGCCGATCTGTTCACCCGCTTCGGCGGCCACGCCTTCGCCATCGGCTTTGCCCTGCCCGCCGACGCCCTGCCGCAACTCAAGCGCCGCCTGCGCCTCTACGCCGAAGAGCATTTGGCCGCCCGTGAGCCCCAGCACCTGCTCCGCATTCATGCCGAACTGCCCCTCGATCGCATCACCCCGGTCCTCGCCGGCTGGCTGCGCAAACTCGAGCCCCTCGGCCACGGCAACCCCGAGCCGCTCTTTGTCGCCCGCAAAGCCCGCCTGCTGGCCCCGCCCCGCGTCATGAAAGACCGCCACCTCCGCCTCGAACTCGCCCAGGAACCAGCCCCGTTGCCGCTCCCGTCCTCCGCCGCCCAAAGCCCCGCCCAAACCCCTGTGCTTGCCGGCTCCAGCAGCGCCATCCGCGCCGTCGGCTGGGATCTTGCCGCCCGCGCCGCCGATCTCGCCCTCGTCGAAGGCAGCCTCATCGACCTCGCCTACCGCATCCGCGAAAACGACCACCCCGAATACGGCGGCCTCGAAGTCCAGATTGCAGGCCTGCGCCTCTACCAGCCTGAATAATCCCACCGAAACCACCCAGGATCGAACCACCCCGAACGCAACAAGGCCCACGTTTGACCGTGGGCCTTGATGGTGGAGCGCGGATTCCGTGCGTCTGGGATTTACTTCTTGTGCCCTGCAGGGCTGGACTTCGGCGCAGTCGCCGCAGCCGCCTTGGGCGCAGTCGTCGCGTGCGCTGCTGGAGTCGTTGCATGCGCCGCTGGAGTCGTTGCATGCCCCGCCGGAGTCGTTGTATGGGGCGTTGTCATTGTGTGCGGCTGCGTAGTGTGTGCCGCCGGAACAGTCGCGTGCGATTCCCCGCGCGATCCCGCTGCGCCGCCCTGCGTCAGCGTCGAATGAGGCGCCGTTGCCGCATGTGTCCCACCGGCCGCGCCGCCGGGATGAACCCCAGCAGACGCTCCACGCGGCTCCGTCCCCAGCGGCCTGCTTACTCCCCCGTTTGCAGGGTGTCCGCCGTTGTTCTTGGCATAGGACGTCTTGTCGCTCCTCGCAGCCGCCGCGTGTTGCGACTGAACTGCGCTCGGACCCTGGTGCTGCTCGTGCTCGGCTACCCGTTCCTCGGCGCCGGGATCGTGGTGAATCCCGCCCGGCCCGCCGCTGAAGGCAACATGGCTATCCCTGGCAACAAACCCGCGTTCCACAACCGCATGATCCACGTACACCGAGTGAAAGCCTGCCCCCACGTGCATCACCGCTGTGTTATAGGCAAACACTCCGCCCCGCCACATGCCGCCGGCAAAACCGATGCCGCCGTACCCAAAGCCATAGTTCACGCCGCCGTAGTAGCCGATGTGCCGGCCCCAGTAGCCGTCATGGAACACATACATCCCGCCGGACCAGCCCCAGTACCCGGGCGTCCACAGCGCGCCCACGTAAGGCGCCGGAACCCACGCGCCGGGAACCCAGAAGTAGCCGTCCGGGCCATAAGCCCAGTAGCCGGGCGTCCACATCAGGCCGGGCTCCGGACACACGGGCTGCACATACACCGGCAGCACCGGCGGCGCAAAGCCCACGCTGATGAAGACTCCTGCGTACGAAGACGCGGGAATGAGACAGACGAGCAGCGCCAGCATCAGCCAACGTGCAGAGCGGAAAAGTCGCATGGAAAATCCTCCTGATTTTTTTCGAATCGATTGAGCCTGAAACGCCATTCGCGTCCAGTCTATGTCACGTTGAACCCGTCCCGCCTCCAGAAGTTGCAGCAGCTGTTGCGGAACTTTGTCCATCATCCCCCCATGAGGGAAAGATCGTGACCCCCGAAATCGCTCCCGCGTGCCGGGTTCGCAAGCTGCAATCCGACCAGCTCGGAGAACGTAAAAAGGCCCACGGCTGGCCGTGGGCCTTTGTTGATGGAAGCGAAAGCTCCGCGTGGGCACCCTTACTGCGGCTTCTCTTCGGGCTTTGGCGCTGGTTTGGGCGCAGGTTTGGCCGCAGTCTTTGGTGCAGCCTTGGGCGCAGCCGCCGGTGCAGCCTTGGGCGCAGCCGCTGGCGCAGCCTTGGGCGCAGCCGCCGGTGCTGCCTTGGGCGCAGCCGCCGGTTCAGCCTTGGGCGCAGCCGCGGGTACAGCCTTGGGCGCAGCAGCCGGTGCGGCCTTGGGCGCAGCCGCCGGCGCAGCCTTGGGCGCTGCCGCCGGTGCTGCCTTCGGTGCGGCCGCCGGTGCTGCCTTTGGCGCGGCTTCCGGCGCTACCTTGGCCGGCGCCTTGGTTTCCGCCGCCGGCGCTGCCTTCGCCGGAGCCTTGGCCTCTGTCTTCACCGGAGCTGGCGGAGTGTGCTTTTCCTCGGGCAGCGGCTTGGCCAGAGCCAGGGTCTTCGGCTTCCCGCCATTGGCCTTCGCAAACGAAGTCTTGTCCGCCTTGGCAGTCGCCGCGTGTTGCGTCTGGAAACTGGTCGGAGCCACATGCGGCTCCTTTGCGGCAACCTGCTCCTCGGGCGTGGCCGCATGCTGGACCCCACCCGGACCGCCGCTGAAAGCAACGTGGTTGGGATTGGCCACGATACCGGCCTGCACGATCGTCGTGTTCACGTACGTGACGTGGATAATATTCACATTTACCTGCGTGACCGCGGTGTTATAGGCAAACGATCCGCCCCTCCACTCGCCGCCCGCAAAGCCCACGCCCCCGAATCCGAACCCGTAATTCACGCCTCCGTAGTAGCCCACGTGGGAGCCCCAATAGCCATCATGGAACCCATACTGGCCGTTGTTCCAGCCCCAATAGGGGGGCGTCCAAAGCGCGCCTTCATACGGCGCCGGCACCCACGCGCCGGGAACCCAGAAATAGTCCCCCTCATCGGGTGAATACGCCCAGTAGCCCGGCGTCCACATCAGGTTGGGCTGTGGGCACACAGGCTGCACATACACCGGCAGAACCGGAGGAGCGAAACCAACATTGATACTGAGGTTGACGCCGAATTGCGCGTGCAAGGACATCGGAATTATCGACAGGAACAGCGCCAGCGAGAGCAAACGTGCAGAGCGAAACAGTCGCATGAAGAATCCCTCCTGTTATCTTTGTGTCAATCAAGTCAGAAACGCAATTTCACGCCCCGTCTATGCCATTTGGAACCCACCCAGCCACCGGAAGTTGCAGGATGTTGTCACACCTTGTTCCTCATCGCCAAGACCCATTCCGGCCGCCGGTACCCCGAAAACCCTCGCCAGCCGGGCCAATTCGGCAGGCAAGGAATGCACAAAAGCCCACGGCAGGCCGTGGACCTTTGTGCATGGATGGAAGAACTCCGCATTAGCGGCCTTACTTCGGTTTTTGTTCCGGCTTTGGCTCTGCCTTGGGAGCAGCGGCCTTCGGCGCAGCCTTAGGAGCAGCAGCAGCCTTGGGTGCAGCAGCCTTGGGCTCTGGCCTCGGCGCAGCAGCCTTGGGTTCTGGCCTCGGCGCAGCAGCCTTGGGCTCTGGCCTCGGCGCAGCGGCCTTGGGCTCTGGCTTCGGCGCAGCAGCCTTGGGTTCTGGCCTCGGCGCGGCAGCCTTGGGTTCTGGCCTCGGCGCGGCAGCCTTGGGCTCTGGCTTCGGCGCAGCAGCCTTGGGCTCTGGCCTCGGCGCGGCAGCCTTGGGCTCTGGCTTCGGCGCGGCAGCCTTGGGTTCTGGCCTCGGTGCAGCAGCCTTGGGCTCTGGCCGCGGCGCAGCAGCCTTGGGTGCAGCAGCCTTCGGCTCAGCCTTGGGTGCAGCAGCCTTTGGCTCAGCCTTCGGCGCACCAGCCTTCGGCGCAGCCTTTGGCTCAGCCTTCGGCGCAGCAGCCTTCGGCGCACCAGCCTTCGGCGAACCAGCCTTCGGCGAACCAGCCTTCGGCGCACCAGCCTTCGGCGCGCCAGCCTTTGGCGCACCAGCCTTTGGCGCACCAGCCTTCGGCGCACCAGCCTTCGGCTCAGCCTTGGGCGCACCAGCCTTTGGCGCGCCAGCCTTGGGCGCACCAGCCTTGGGCTCAGCCTTGGGCGCGCCAGCCTTCGGCGCACCAGCCTTCGGCGCGGCAGCCTTGGGCTCAGCCTTGGGCGCAGCCTTCGGTGCGGCAACCAGTGGCACCGCCTTCACCCCAGCCGGCGGAGCGACCCTTTGCACGGGCAGCGGCTTGGCGGCAGCCAGCATCTTCGGATGCCCGCCATTGGCCTTGGCAAACGAGGTCTTGTCGGCCTTGGCCGTAGTCGCGTGTTGCGTCTGGTACCTGGTCGGTGCTGTATGCGGCTCCCTTGCCACCGCCTGTTCGGCAGGCGTGGCCTCGTGCCGGATCCCGCCGGGACCGCCGTTATAGGCAACGTGGTTGTTGTTGACGATGGTGTTATTCTCCACAATCGTCCGGTCAACGTAGGTGGTGTGAATAACGGTCTCATTCACATGCATCACCGCGGTGTTATAGGCAAATGATCCGCCGCGCCACTCGCCGCCCGCAAACCCGATGCCCCCATACCCGCCCCCGTAATTCACGCCGCCATAATAGCCAACGTGCTCGCCCCAATAGCCATCATGGAACCCATACCGGTTGTTGTTCCAGCCCCAGTAGGGGGGTGTCCACAGCGCGCCGCCGTACGGAGCTGGCACCCACGCGCCAGGAACCCAGTAGTAGTCCCCATCGTCTTGTGCATAGGCCCAGTAGCCGGGCGTCCACAACAGGTTGGGCTCGGGGCAGATGGGCTGTTCATACACCGGCAACTCAGGCGGAGCAAATCCGACGTTGATGCTGACGCCGAATTGCGCGTGCGAAGATGCCGGAATCACCGATACAAGAAGAGCAAGCAAGAGAAAACGAGCAGAGCGAATCAGTCGCATAAGAAGAACCTCCTGGTTCTTTTCGTGCCTGCTTCGCTGAGGAGATCGATTTACCTGCGCGGAGCAAGGGCTTGGATACGTCCCAGCCAGACTACCCCGGGCCCTGCTCCAGTTCTGGTCAAATTTGCTCAGGAAAACGTCTCTGTTTCAGCCTTCTCGAATCGCATGGTCAGGGCCGGAAGCTCAGCCCCATGCCCACCACGTGCCGTGCCTCAAGATTCACCGGCGGAAAGACATAAGGGGGGTAGGGCGCGGGCAGGCCGGTTGGGACAACGGCGTTGCCGATGCTTCCCGCCACCTGGCCGACGCCGATATCGAAGGCAAAGTGCGGATGCTCGCGTTGCGTTACGCGCACGGCATAGTCCAGGGTTGTGGGCAGATCGGCCTTGCCTTGCTCGAGAGGAATGCCGTTTGGGGGCAAGGGGCCCAGCCCCTTGACCGTCGGCGGCTCCTGCGTAAGGCCCGCCGAAGGCACAGCCACGATGCCGTGGAAGAGGGGCAGCGGAATCCCCAGCCCGCCGTAGAGCCGCCCGCCAAAACGAGTGGCCTGGCCGCCGATGCCGAAGATGGCTGCATTGGTGGCCTTCCAGCCAATGTTCAACAGAAAGGGAACCGGCGGCTTGGCCCAGGTCTTGGTGGCCGAGACGTAAATGTCTCCGTTGGTGTAGGACTTGGCGGGCACACTGGACCCCAGCAGCGCCGCGATCTCCTGAACCAATGCGCCCGAAACAAACTTGTCGCCGGTGCGGACCACGCCGCCTACCGCCAGGCCCGGCGTCCAGGGACCGAATTGCCCGTCCTTGATCCCCACCACCTTACCATGAAAGACATTCATGCCGTTGAAGTCCCAGAGGCTGCTGGTGGCTGCGTTGGTGAGGGTGGCCGCCGGGGTGTCGCCGAGCTGGTGCACACTACGCGTATAGCCGGCCTCGGCCCGGTTGGCGAACCCTTCGGTAATGCTGAGAGTCTCAATGTAGCCAATCACCGTCGAGGCGTCGATGAAGTGGAAGCCAACGGCCGGATGGGAAAACGTGTGGCCCTTCTCCGTATAGACAACATAGGCGGTGGGCGTCAGAAATCCGCCGGTCTGTCCTTCCAACGTCAGGTGTTGTGCGTTAAGGCGTCCTGCCGCCAGCAGAGAGACCATAAAGATGCCAAAGGAAAGAATTTTTCCGTACTTGAAGAAACTCAATTTCAACTCCGGTGGAGCGCAGTCGCCTGCCTCCGGTAGCGTTTGAAAATCATCCCCTTGTAACACAACCGGAGCAGCCTCGTCTCCCTATTTAGCTTGGATGGTAAACTCAGCCCATGCCGCGCGGTCTCTTTATCACCCTCGAAGGTCTCGATGGTTCCGGCAAAACCACGCAAATCAAGCGCTTGGCCGCCTGGCTCAAAAAACGCGCCGCTGCGGCTCCTGATGCCTCGGAGCCTGCCCTGAGCTTGCCGATGGAGCCTGCCCTGAGCTTGCCGAAAGCCTGCCCTGAGCTTGTCGAAGGGGGTCTCGCTTCCGAGACCGCGGATTCCAGCCACGGCGTCGTCGTCACCCGTCAGCCCGGCGGAACCCCCACCGGCGACCGCATCCGCGCCCTCGTCCTCGACTCCCGCTCCACCGGCCTCTCGCCCCTGACTGAAATGGCCCTCATGTTTGCCGATCGCGCCCAGGTCATCGCCGAGGTCATTGAGCCCGCCCTCGCCGCCGGCAAAATCGTCCTCTGCGACCGCTTCACCGACTCCACCGAGGCCTACCAGGGCGGCGGCCGTCAGCTCGGCTCTGCTCCCGTCCTCGAACTCCACCGCCTCCTCTGCTCGAACCTCCAGCCCGGCCTCACTCTCCTGCTCCTGCCCTCGCTTGAAGCCTCGATCGGAAGGAATCTCGCCCGCGCCCGCCACCGCAACGTGCGCGTCGCGGAACAGGAAGGCGCCGACGAAGGCCGCTTTGAGCAGGAGCAGGACGCCTTTTACCACCGCGTCTGGGAGAAGTATCGCGAAATCGCCCTCCGCGAACCCCACCGCGTAGTCCTCATCGAAGGCGACCTCTCCATCGAAGAAGTCCACCGGAAAATCGTCTCCGCCGTCTCCGCCCGCTTGCTGGCGACGGGCAGAATCGTCTGAAAATCTTTCAAAAAAACAGCCCATTTGAAGAATCGGACCGGCGGTTGAATTCCGCCTGTTACAACCGCACAAACCCGAAATGATCCTGGCGGACCACTGTCTGCGCTATTCGGGAGCGGAGCTCCTGGCCCTCCGTGTCGTCTTGCCATCCAGTCAATCAGCCCGCAAGAGACGCCAATTTAGCGCCAATCTGAACCGCCTGTGTAATAACGTTGATCGCCTTTGCAATATCGTTGAGCTCATTCACCATTTTTTCCAGCGCGGTTTGCTCCTTCTTCATTTGACCCACCAGATTCACCACTGCCGGATCGTCGTCGTGAAACAACTTATTGACGCAGTTGAAGTAACTGCGCCGGCATGCTACGTATTGCGACTGGATCGCGTCGCGCTGGTCCTGCGTTTGACACGCGGCCAAAAGCATGGACAGATTCTGCGTCAGAAAAATGTACTGATTCTGCAGTGCCAGTAACGCATTTCCCATCGGAACCTCCCCGTCGGCTCAAAATTGTTCAGAGTTTCGACACCCAGGCCTCGACATCCGCAAGCGAAACCGGGCTCCCGCGCGATGGCATCGCACTTCCCGTGGCCAGCGCGTGAATTCTCTTCTGCATCTCCTGCAATGCCTGATCCATCCCCTCGGATGCCTTTTGTTGTGCGGCCTCCTGCGCGGCCGCCTGCGTCGCAAGTTGCTGCTGTGCATACTTGCTCAAAACCGTTGAAAGATCCTGTGCGGGCGTGCCGGCTGCCGGCGTCACCGCTGCGGGAGACAAGCCAAACGGCTGCAATGCCGGTGTCAGCAAGCCGGTCTCCTCAACCCAGTTTCGCTTGATTGACTCCTCCGCCAGGCTATCGGCAAGAACAAAGTAGGTCGTGTAGAGAGATTGGCAGACTGGCTTTTCTGCAGTGAACATCTTCGAGACCGCCGTGATGGTACCGTCCATCAGGGCCGCCGCTTTCCTCTCGTCATGCTCCTGCGCCAGGCGAGTTATAGCTTGCCCTGCTTCGCCCAGGGCCGCCGGAAGAGGCGGACCCTTCGGCAATTCTTTGATAGTCACTAACTCTGTCCCCAGCTTGTTTGCCGCTGTCGATACATCTGTGGCCGCCGTGCTCCCCGTCAGCTTCGTCAAGCCTGCAGATAAGGACTGAAGCGACTTGGCAAGATTCGAACGTTTCTGAATCTCCTCCTCCGTTTGCTGAAGTTGCGCCAGGTCTTGCGCCTCAAAAGTCGTCCCTAAAAGCGCGCTTTGCAGTTGCTCCAACTTGATGGTGTTTTCCATCACCGTGGCAAGTGCCGAATAATAGGCCACCAGATCCTGTGCGGTCGTCGCCATCTGCGAAGCGGCAGCTTTCGCATCGTCTGAGGTCTTGCATGCGCTCAGGAGCCCGAAGCACAGAAATAAACACAGCCCTCTTAGCGCTTTGGCCCTGAGCCGTCGACTGCCGACTCCGATCGTTGCCATTTCAGTCTCCTCCTTGAGGATCATGTGTAGGTCCTTGGGGCCTGGGATTAAGATGACAGCAATCTATCGCAATCGACCTGGGACGTCAAACAGATTGCCGGGCGCACTCCTCCCTGTCCCGATCTTGCCGAAAGCTTGCCCTGAGCGAAGTCGAAGGGGATCTCGTCCACCGCGTTGGAAGGCCCGGGATTCCCGCAACCAATTCCTCTCTGCCCCGCTGCATGGCTGATCCGCCCCGCTACTTCCACGCCCCCAGCAGCCGCCGTAACAGCACCATCTCCCCCAAGTGGTAAGCGTTGTGATCGGCCGCAACCAGCGCCTCGCGCAGAATCGTCTGCTCATCCCCGTGCGGAATCTTCGCAAACAAATCGGTCCGCTCGTCGGCCACCAGGTCGCACATCGCCGTCAGATCCTTCCGAAAGGCCTTCACGCTCTTGTCCCACGCCTTCTCATCTCCAGGCGCCTGCGTCCGGGCCCAATAACCGCTCGGAAACGCCGGCGATTTGTGGCCGGGATCACGTGAAAACTCCAGGATGTCCCACTGCGCGATCCGCAGATGCTCCAGCACCTCCCATGGCGAATGCTCAGCGCCCTTGGGCTTCTTGCCTCGCAAATCCACCGGAAAATCCTTGATAGCTGCCTCGAAATCCGCGTGAGCGTCTCCGCCCTTGAGCAGCTTGACCAGATGTTGGCGTAACGCCTTGTCCTTTTTCATTGTCTTCATTTCCTTTCTCGCGCGGGTCACGGCGGATTCGATCCGGAATGGTCATTGCTTTCAGCCGCCCGCGTTCCCCGTCATTCGATGCAAATACTTCCCTTCGCGACTTCCTGGTGGGGCATGCTGCCTGGCTCACCTGCCCTCATCGAGCAAAGACAGCCAACACATTCTCGACACCGCCGCCCGATTGCTCTACGCTCAATCCGTGGGCTTTCAGGACTTCCTCGGCAACGCGCAAACCGTCACCCATCTCCGCGAGAGCATACGCGCCGGCCGCTTTCCCCACTCCCTCATCCTCGCCGGTCCCCGCGGCGCAGGCAAATACACCCTGGCCCTCATGCTCGCCAAAGCCGTCAACTGCCTCCGGCCCACTGAATCCGACAACCTGCCCGACTTCTGCGGCGCCTGCTCCAACTGCCTCCGCATCGCCGACGCCGCCAACCTCGAAGACCGCGTCGCCGAGGCCGTCGCCGCCCGCGACGACCTCCGCGAGACCGACAAGCGCGAGACCCGCATCCTTATCCAGACCCACCCCGACGTGCTCATCGTGCCTCCCGACCCGCCGCAACTGCTCATCAAGCTGGGCCAGGTTCGCCAGGTCATCCATGTGGCTTACTATCGTCCCCCGGTCGAGTCCAAGCGCACGTTCACCATCTTCACCTCCTCGGCCTTCATGAAGGAGGCCGCCAACAGCCTGCTCAAGGTCCTCGAAGAGCCGCCCGAGCACACCTCGCTCATCCTCCTCACCGAGAATCCCCAGGAGCTGTTGCCCACCATCCGTTCCCGCGCCGTTCTTCACCGTCTGGGCGCAATAGCCGCCTCCGATCTCGAAGCCTTGCTCGCCCTGCGCCGCCCCGAACTCAATCCCTCCGATCGCGCCCTCGCCGCGCGCCTCGCCGAAGGCGCCGTCGGCCGCGCCCTCACCATAGACCTCCGCGCCTACCTCCTGAGCCGCCAGGATGCCCTCATCCTGCTCCGCACCGCCCTGTGGGAGCCCGACTACTCCACCCTCTTCCACACCACGGAAACCTATCGTGGCGGCGCCGACGGTCAGGAAAAAACCGTCAACCTCCTCCGCGCTCTGGGCAGCCTCCTTGAAGACCTGCTCCTCGTCGTAGCCGGCACGCCGCAGCTCATCCGCAACCTCGACCTCGCCCCCGAACTCGACCGCCTCGCCCAAAACTCAGCCCTCACCGTTGACTGGATCGACGCGGCAGCCCGCGCCCTCGTTCAGGTCGAGCAGGGCATGCGCCGCAACCTCCTTCGCTCCCTCTCGCTCGACGCCATGGCCGTCAGCCTCGACCGCAACTAGCCGCAAATTGACCCCTACCCGCCCTTCATCCAATCCCGCATTGCCGCGCCTCTCAAAAATAAATGAGCAACCCCCGCCCGCCCCCTTGCATCTCTTTGGATACAAGCAATCCCACCCAGCCCGGACGCCGGTACGCGATTGGCCTTCCCCGCCATCGCAGTCCTGCATTCGCATCTGTTCAGTGTGGGAGCCGTGTTGTCGCTCTTTACAATGGTTCTCCAGCCGTGGCACGCATCGAGAACGATGAAGCGGACTTTTCGCCATTCCTTCTTGACCAGCGAAACGCCAGCGGCCGATTTGAGTTTCACTGTTTTCCCAGGGAGGTCGTTTCCCATGAGCATTCCAGCCATTCTGCCCGCAGTCGGCAACCAAAGCGACCCACAGCCCGGCCCGCCCCAGGTCCGCGTTCCTCAACTCCGCGCCCCGCAACTCCAACCCCCGCAACTCCGGACAAGGAAAAGCTCACCCTCTCCGCTTCCCTTCCGCTTCCCGGCCCACGCCGCGGTCGAGGAGGCCCCCTACCGCAACGCCGAGCTCTTCTACCTGCAAAAGCAGATCCAGTCCCAAACCCCGATGGTCATCGTCCTCGAAGACGGCGAGCACCTCGAGGGCTGCATCGAGTGGTACGACCGCAACACCCTCAAGGTCCGCGGCCGCCTCAAGACCCTCGTCTATAAATCCGCCATCAAGTACATGTACAAAGTGGGCGACTTCGGCCAATAGACCCTACGTCCCGGTTGCATGCGCAGCTTTCCGCAGCCGGTCCCGGATTGCCGCCCCGATCCCCTCCGCCGGCGGCACGGGACAAATAATCACCGTGCATCCCCGCCCATCCAGCGCCCGCAACCCCGCATAGAGCTCCCGCGCCATCTCCTCCGGCGCGGCCCATCGCCCCCACGCATACACCGCGGCGCCTTCATCGGGAGCCGCAACCTCTGCCGGCAACATGACCCCCACCCGCTCCCCACCCCAGCCCCGCGCCGCCTCTGCCAACCGCGCCGCCAGCTCACTCAACTCGCCCTCCACCAGCACCAGCCGCGCCCTGGGCGCATAGTGCCGCATCCCCACCCCCGGCGACGGCATCGCCCCCCGAGGCGTCTCCTCCAACCCCCTGCCGCTCCTGAAAACCTCCACCGCCCCGGCCACCGCCTGAATCTGCTCCGCCGTCACCGCCCCCGGCCTGTAAATCACCATCGGGCTCTGGCAAGCGTCCAGGACGGTTGACTCCACCCCATGCCCCGTCGCCCCCGCGTCCACCACCGCATCGATTCGCCCGTCCAGGTCTTCCAGCACGTGTGCCGCTGTCGTCGGGCTCGTGTGCCCAAACAGATTCGCGCTCGGCGCCGCCACCGGAACCCCCGCCCGCCGGATCAACTCCAGCGCCACGGGATGCGCCGGCATCCGCACCCCCACCAGCGGCCGTCCCGCCGTCACCGCATCCGGCAGCGCACCCGTCCGCCTCAGCAGCAGCGTCAGCGGCCCCGGCCAGAACGCCTCCATCAGCCGCAGTGCCGCCGCCGGAACCTCCTCGACCAACCCCTCCAGCATCGTTTTCCCAAGATCGGGCCCGGCAATATGGACAATCACCGGATCCCACGCCGGCCGCCGCTTGGCCTCGAATATCCGCTTCACCGCAACCGCATCCAGCGCATCCGCCCCCAATCCATAAACAGTCTCCGTAGGCAGCGCCACCAGTCCCCCGCCGCGCAGAATCTCCGCCGCCCGCCCAAGCGCCTCCTCGGCCCCGGCAGTCTCCAGATGCTCGGCGTCCACCACCAATCGCAGCGTCTTCACTCTCTCATTCTCGCCTTTTCGGCCCGGCTCAGGCCACCTGCCGTATACTCACCGTCATAGCCTCTAGCTACCAGCTCCTGGGCTCAAGTACCGTGACTGCGCGATTTGGAAATGTAGATCGGAAAAGAATGGGTGCCCCAGGTCTCGATTTTGAGACCTGGGAAGTACAAATTCACGTGGTCGTGGTATTAGTACAGTGACTGCGCGATTTGGAAATGTAGATCGGAACAGAATGGGTGCCCCAGGTCTCGATTTTGAGACCTGGGAAGTACAAATTCACGTGGTCGTGGTACAAGCTCGTTCTTTTCGCGACCGGCGTGGGGAACACCACGCTGTCGCGCAAGCAGGCACCGCTAAAAGCTGAAAGCTGCATTTTTACCATGCCCGTCGAAACCGAGATCAAATTCCGCATCGACGACCTGCCCGGCCTCACCCGTCACCTTGAGTCCGCCGGATTTCGCCTGCAAACCCCCCGCAGCTTCGAGTCCAACGTCCTTTACGACACCCCCGGCCGCCAGATGCGCGCCCGCACCGAAATCCTCCGCATCCGCACCTACGCCGGCCGCACCACCCTCACCCACAAGCGCCTGCCCGACCATGGCCCCGGCGAAGACACCCACAAGCACCGCATCGAGACCGAAACCGAGGTCTCCGACGGCCAGGCCCTCGCCCAGGTCTTTCTCTCCCTCGGCCTCGTCGCCGCCTTCCGCTATGAAAAATGGCGCACCGAGTGGCAGGACGGCCAGGGACACTGCGTCGTCGACGAAACCCCCATCGGCAACTACGCCGAACTCGAAGGCCCCGCTGCATGGATCGACCGCGCTGCCGCCCGCCTCGCAGTTGACCCTTCCCGGTACATCACCCTCAGCTACGGCCGCCTCTTCGATCTCTGGCGCGAGCAACACAACTCCGCCGCCCAGGACCTGACGTTCGCCGCTGTCGGCCAGCCTAGCCCAGCCGGGTAGCCGCCATGCCCCCATTCCCTCCGTAATCAAGTTCTAAAAAAATGCTGGGGAAGGCTCTCCTGCCGCCGATAACCCAAATAGGCAGTTCAAGAGCTCGAGAAAAGGCCCATGAACTGGATTCACTCCATTCCTCGTCGCGGCGGATTAGAGCGCACGGGAATGCGGCGGATGCAGGCAGCCGCCGAGGATGCGGTCGGCAAATGGAAATTTGTCCTCGCTGCCGGCCCGTCGACGGTCGAGGTGGGCGTCAAGGAACCTCTGAATAAGTCGATGCTTTGAAAGGGCACGACTTCAGTCGTGCCGTAATCGCGGCAAAATGAGGGCGGGCTTTAGCCCCTGAGGGAATGATGGCAGATGCGCGCGAACTTGATCGGAGCTTCCCCAACTTCGCTCTCGCTCCATAGCGGAACGGGTGGAAGGCTTATTCCCTCAATTGAAGCCGGCGCGTGGGTCACGAAGAACAGCGGCGCGCTCGCCTTCAACCTGCGCCTCGCAATGATCCGTGACGCCGTAAGAAACCCCCTCATCGAGGAAACACATGGACGGTCCACGCATCTAACGTTAAACTGAAGCGGGATATCTATGTCAGAGTTCTCTCAGACTTCCAACGCTCCCGGCGCCGGCGCGTTGTACATCGTGCTCATCGGCCCGAATGAACAACGCCGCAAAGCAGTAGCCGCCGCTCTGGCTGGATACCAGGGCGCGGTGATACGGGAGTTTGCTTCCTACCCTCCCGACCTCGACGATCTGCCCCGGATGCTGGAGCA
The DNA here is from genome assembly GCA_036404455.1 of Occallatibacter sp. Classification (GTDB taxonomy): domain Bacteria; phylum Acidobacteriota; class Terriglobia; order Terriglobales; family Acidobacteriaceae; genus Telmatobacter. Next base: position 15,011 of record DASWZM010000002.1, read on the forward strand.
CCAATGCGATGTGGTCGTCGTTGACCTCGACAGCGACCCGGAATATGCCCTCAATGTTGTCGAAAGCATCCACGCCCTTGACGCCGCAACCGTCATCGTCTGTTCGGCCCATGCCAATCTGGAACTGGCGGTCCGATGCATGCGCGCGGGCGCACGCGAATTCCTCACTCTCCCCCTCGACCACGCCACCATAGCCGATGCCCTGGCGCGAATCTCCTTCCGCGGTCCGGCAACTCACCAGGCCAGAAGAACTGCCAGAAAGCTGTTCGTCTTTCTCGGCGCCAAAGGCGGCTCTGGGGTGACCACGATTGCCGCCAATTTCGCCCTGGCGCTGGCCCAGGAGTCCGGCCAAAGCACCTTGTTGATCGACCTCGGCCTCCCTCTTGGAGACGCGGCCCTCAACCTCGGAATGGTCACTGAGTACTCCACCGTCAACGCTCTTGAGAATTCCAGCCGGCTGGATGCAAGTTTTCTTGCCTCGCTCCTGGCCAGGCACAGCTCCGGACTATCCGTACTCGCCGCTCCAAGCGAATTCCCCGCCCAACAGCCCCCCATGGACGCCATCGACAAACTGCTGGCGATCGCGCGCCTGAACTTCGATTACGTGGTGGTCGATGCCGGATCCAGACTTGACCTGAAGGATTCGGCTCTCTTCGAGGATTCCGCCAACCTCTACTTGGTCACTCAGGCCGGCGTCTCTGAATTGCGTAACGCAAATCGCCTCATCGGACGTTTCTTCGCCGCCCGTGGCCCAACACTCCAAATCGTGATCAACCGCTATGCGCCTCAACTTTTCGCGTTCGACGAAAAGCAGATTGCCAAGGCGCTCACCAGGCCCGTCGACTGGAAGATTCCCGACGATTATGCCACTGCCCGGCGGACCCAGAACACGGCCACTCCCATCGCCATGGAAGACTCGCCCATCTCAAGAGCGATCCGCCGCATGGCCCGAAAAGCCTGCGGCTTGTCAGAACATGGGGAAGAGATAAATCGCGCCAGCTTCTTTGGGCGGGTCCGCCATATTTGGAAGGCATCCCATGCAGCTCGCGAATCCGGAGAAGCACAGGATGGCTCCTTGCCCTCCACTTCCGCCCCCACCGCCGCAGGCCCCGGCCACGTTAAATCCTGACCCCTGATGCATCTCCGGATCGCGCTCCCGTTGTGCATTGCTGGTCGACGATTTGGCTCCAGAAGGCAACTCCGCACTTTGTCGAAGTCCTCGAATCCCTGGCGGTGAATGACCTGCGGCAACTCTTCGCGGGTGAGAGACTCGCGCTCGAGCTCGCGCGGATCGAGCTGGCCGTCGCGCACCGGCGCCGCGGAACGCCCTCCAGCATGCGCGTGAGGCGCGTGGAGCGAAACAGCACGCGCACCACCAGCCAGTTGATGGCGAGCAGGCCAAACGCGCCGATCACTCCGCCGCTCACGGAGTTATCGTCGCCGATGATGACGTTCTGCACGGTGTTCGACAACGACAGCAACACCATCAGGTCGAAGGGATTGAGCTGCGCCAGTTCCCTCTTGCCGAACAGGCGCTACAGAATCACCTGCACCAGGTAGACGATTACTCGACACAGCAGCTTCTCCAGGATGGGAAGCGGCAACTGAAACATGTGGTCGAATACGATGGAATGGGGCATGCAGGCGGGGATGTCGCGCATCAGGAATTGGCATCTCCCAATCCGCTGGGCTAGGTTGAGCCGATTGGAAAAGTGCCAGAGCACGGCTGGCGGGATCAGGGCTTCAAACGGAACGCGGAGCAGTATGCGTCCTTATTGCCTCATTAAATTCTTCAGAGCGCCGTTCGCGCCCTGGGCCTTCATCAAGCCCGAGTAGTCCGTCGCTCCCAGGTCCGCTTCGATCATGTAACTCGCCACCCCCGCCTTTTCGTCGAGCTTCGGCTCGAGAACCACGTGGCACTTCAAATATCCCTGGCCTTTGAGCTTCGTTTCTACTTGAGTAACCATGCTCTCGAGGAACAGGTTTTCGGGCATGAAGTTGGTTCGTGAGGCCATCAGCCTGTCCACCTCCGCCAGGTCTATGGGAAGGTCGGGGGCCAGCGTGACCGTCCCCAGCCGGTATGAGCGGCCTTGCTTTACCGTAACCTTGTAAGGGACGCGGATCACGCCTTCCTCGGTCACGGGTAATCCATATCGCACCGCATGGACTTCAGCCGCGGCAAATCCATGAGCGGCGTAGGCGTCCATGACACTCCGCTCGACCTCGGTGGTCGAGCGCTCGGAGTCGAATGTCAAGTCGGAGAGCTTCGCGTTCAGATCCAATTGAGGCTTCAAGTAGTCCGACACACCTTCCAGCGTCAGGGCTCCAATCCGCACCGGCTGCGAAGCGATGATGAATCTTATTGCGGATGTGTTGTGGGTGGCCGGATCTTCAACCAGTTCGGTGGCAACCTGCGCATGAACACCTTCGCCGGCCAGCAACTCCTCGAGAGTGCGCCGGACGGCCTCGACCAGCAAGCCTTGGGGCGGTAATGTGCCGCGGTAGAGCGGAATATTGGCCTTCAGCAGGGCATCGACATCTTTGCCCACTTCGAGCGGAAGACTGCTCACCTGGATAGGAAATGCCTGTGAGCTCATCTTGACCGTGTAATTCAGCTTGGTGCCGTCGAACTTGTAAGACACCTTCTCGAAGATGCCGATATCCATGAGCTGCTGCGCCTCCCGCTTCAGCTCATCTGCTGTGTAGGTTATCCCCACCGCCAGGCCAGCGGCGTTCGCGAGCGCCCCATCGGAGTAATCTGGCGCTCCCGCAAATTGAATCGATTGCGGGGTAAACGTCTGCTCATGGGTGGGGATTGCCGCAGAAAGCAGCGAGACTACGCCAAGAAAGAGTGTGCACAATTCACGCATATTTACACGAACGTTCAGTGTGATCGAACCGCCCCCGGCGGAAGGTAAATGAAGGCCGCCGCAGGCGAATCATGACTCTAAGGTAACCTGCCTTTGCGATCTGGGACATACTACAAAGGTGGGACATGGTGCCGGTGAGGGACGGATCGCCCGAGCCTTCCCATTTTGGGATGATTCCTTCGACGCAATTGCCGGTTCGGCACAATACCCGCTAAGCCGCGGCGCCGGCGGCCCGCCCAATTGCCCATGGCCCGGGTTGACGATAGGACGGTTACAGGTGAAAAGCAAACGCTAGTACCGGGACTGCATGATGTTGGAAATGTCGATCGGAACAGAATGGGCGCCCAGGTCTCGATTTTGGGACCTGGAAAGTACAAATTCACGTGGTCGTGGTACTGGTTGTTTTTCTTCAATGCAGTTTTCAGACACTATCCGCTACCAGGACCGTTGCCTCGGCAGTGTGAAAAGGACTCCTCCATTCCGCCGCTACTTCTCCGCGCCGTGACACTTCTTGTACTTCTTGCCTGACCCGCAGGGGCAGGGGTCGTTGCGTCCCACTTTTTCCCCCGTCCTGCGTTGCGTCGGCTGGCTCGCGTCTCCAGCCCCTGCAAAGCTTGCCACCGCCAGCTCCCGCTGCTTCTTGCGCTGGAACTCCTTCTCCAGCGCGTCGATCGTCGTCGAGGCCTGCCGGGTGGGAATCAGAATCTCTCGCGGCGCCGCATCCAGCGTCAACGGCTTCGCCGCGCTGGCCACTGGCGGAGCCGGCGGTACCGCCCGCCGCACCTCCGGCGCCGCATTCACCGGCTGGCCGTCCGGCCCCAGAATCTGCATCCGGAACAGGAACCGGACTGTGTCTTCATGGAACTTGAGCATCATGGCCTCGAACATGTCGAAGGACTCGCGCTTGTATTCCACCAGCGGATCCCGCTGCGCATAGCCGCGTAAACTGATCCCCTCCTTCAGGTGATCCATGCTCAACAGGTGATCCTTCCAAAGCCCGTCAATCACGCTCAACATCACCATCCGCTCGTGATAGCGCATGGTTTCGGCCCCAAGAATCCTCTCCTTGGCCTCGTAATCCGTTTTCAGCCTCTCAAAGATCGCCTCGCCCAACTCATGCCGCCCCAGTTCCAGCGGCTTGATCCCCGCTGCCTTGAGGTTCAACCCGAATTGCCCAATCAGCGCCTCCTCCAGCCCCTTCACGTTCCATTGGTCCGGATGCAGCTTCTCCGCTGCATACTCGTCCAGCATGTCGCTCAGAATCCCGCCGACATATTCCTCCAGAATCAGCTCCCGCTGGTCCGCTTCTTCCAGCAGTTGCCGCCGCACCCCGTACACGGCCTCGCGCTGCTTGTTCATCACGTCGTCGTACTCCAGCAGGTGTTTGCGCGACTCGAAGTTCTGCGCCTCCACCGCCTTCTGCGCCCCCTCGATCCGGTTTGAAATCATCTTCGACTCGATCGGCATGCCCTCTTCCATCCCCAGCCGCTCCAGCAGTTTGCTCACCCACTGCTTGGCGAAGATGCGCATCAGATCGTCTTCCAGCGACAGATAAAATCTCGACTCGCCCGGATCGCCCTGCCGCCCCGCGCGCCCCCTGAGCTGGTTATCGATGCGCCGCGACTCATGTCTTTCAGTCCCCAGAATGAACAATCCTCCGGCCTCGATCACCTGCTCGTGATCCTCGAGAGCCGCCTCCGCATGGCCCTTCAGCGCCTCCGCCCAATCAGCATCCGCAACCTCGAACTCCTGCCCCTGGTAGTAGAACCGCAGAAATCCCGCCGGCGCCATCGGGTTGATCGCTCCTTCGTTCGCGCTGATCGCCCGCGCCTTGCCTTTCTTCACCAGCTCCTGCCGCGCCATGAAGTCGGGATTGCCGCCCAGCAGAATATCCGTTCCGCGCCCGGCCATGTTGGTCGAGATGGTCACCATCCCCAGCCGTCCCGCCTGCGCCACAATCTCCGCCTCGCGCTCGTGGAACTTCGCGTTCAGCACCACGTGCCGCACGCCCTTCCGCTGCAGTATCCCCGAAAGCCGCTCGCTCTTCTCGATCGACGTTGTCCCCACCAGCACCGGCTGCTTCTTCTCGTGCAGCGCGGCAATGTCGTCCGCCGCCGCCTTGTACTTCTCCTTCTCCGTCCGGTACACCACGTCCGGATTCTCCAACCGCCGCATCGGCATGTTGGTCGGAATCACCACGATCTCCAGCTTGTAGATCTTCTCGAACTCCGCCGCCTCGGTCTCCGCCGTGCCCGTCATCCCGCTCAGCTTCTTGTACAGGCGAAAGTAGTTCTGGAACGTGATGGTCGCCAGCGTCTGGTCTTCCTTGCGGATGTTCACGCCCTCTTTGGCCTCGATCGACTGGTGCAGCCCGTCGCTCCAGCGCCGCCCCGGCATCAGCCGCCCGGTGAAGGTGTCCACGATGATCACCTCGCCGTCCTTCACCACGTACTCCACGTCCCGCTTGTAGAGCGCGTGCGCCTTGATCGCCGTCTCCACATAGTGCTTCAGTTCCCAGTTCTCCGCATCGGCAATGTTGCCGATCCCCAGCAGCCCCTCGATCGTCACCCACCCCTCGTCCGTCACTCCGATGGTCCGCTGTTTCTCGTCCACAATGTA
>DASWZM010000003.1:0-6643 GCA_036404455.1 Occallatibacter sp.
TGTTGCTCTCCAGGTTCCGGCAGCGCGAACGACCCAGGAACGGCGGCGGCGACCGCACTTGTGGAGGCGGAACAGGCAGCGGCCAACCTGAACCATCTGGGTTCGCTCCGTCCGCTGGCGCAGTTGCGCGAGTCGTTCATCTTGGCCGCCGGCGACGATGGATTGTGGATCATCGACCAGCATGTGGCACACGAGCGCATACTTTTTGAAAAGATTTTGCGCGGCCGCCAGGTGGAGCAGGTGCAGCGCCAGAGGCTGTTGATGCCCATGCTGGTGGAACTTAAGCCCTGGCAGATGGTGGTGTTTGCGCGCATCGCCGAGGAGCTGGACCGCAACGGCTTTGAAGTGGAACCCTTTGGCCCGCATACACTTGCGGTCAGGGCTGCGCCGGTCGGGCTGGAGGGAGCGGCTCTGGAGCGAATGCTCGGCGAGGTGATCGAGCAATCCAGCGCCGATTCCGATGAACCCAAACGGAATGAAGACCTTATGGCTCTGCGCACGCGCATTGCCGCCTCCATCGCCTGCCACTCCGCCATCAAGGTCAATACGGCTCTTGACCCGGCGCGTATGGAATGGTTACTGTTGGAATTGGCGAAAACCAAACACCCAACCAACTGCCCGCATGGACGTCCAATAGCTTTGGTGTATTCTTGGAAGGAGATCCAGCGGGCCTTCCATCGGATTTAGGACATTTGGAAGGTGGTCGTCCCCACTCTCAGGAGTGAGGGCAGCCCGGCGCTAACGCCAGCCTGGAAGCGAGGTTTTTCTTTGACAGCAGAGCAATTGGAAGCATCGCGCGCCGAAAGGATGCGCCAGAACGGACACGGGGCACTCATATTGGAGGACGCCCGGACCTGGATTGAAGAGACCGGTTTGTGTCTTTTCCTGCCCAGACGGCAATTTTCCTCTTCCATCGCGCCCTCGTTTGTGGAGGCTATAGCCGGGCGGCAGGACGCCACTCCCGATCCCAGGCATATTGCTGTAGCAGAAGAGCTACTGGTGCGCCTGGAGGCCGACGACGTGGCAGTCCGGCTGAACCTGCTGGGACAGCTAGGTGAGCTGCAAGACTTCGTCGTCGCAAGCTGGGTCCTGCCTTACGTCTATGCGCTGAGGGGCGACCGCGACTGGCGCCGCAGCCCGCAACTGACCGGCTCGCGCCAGGTTTCGCAACTGGCCGTGCAGGCATACAAACAGTTGGAGACGGGCGACGCCACCATCGCCGATCTGAAACATGCATTGGGCCGGGAAGTCACCGAAGGCGCCGTTTTGCGCGCCATCACCGAACTCTGGCAGCAGCTTCGCATCATTCCGGTTGTCTCAGCCCCCGGCCAGCCTGCCAGGTGGCAACTGCTACGCACGCGTTTCCAGAAAGCCATTGCCGAAGGCGCCTCCACCTCGCAGGTCACCGCGATCTCGGTGCTTGCCTCCATCTATCTGCAAGCTGTGATCGCGGCCAGCATGGAAGAGGTCGAGCTGTTCCTTGCTCCTCTCACCGCGCGCAGCAAGGTGCGCGAAGTGCTTCGCGGCCTGATTGCCACTCGCCAGGTACATACCATCTCGCTGGGTCACGCGCCGCACCTCTATGTAGCCGGCACGTTGCCGGAGTTTGCTGCCCCTCCCACCCTCTATACCAGTTCGTCCATGCCCGCCTCCGCGTACTTCCTGCGCTCACGGGACCGTGAGGAGGACGCGCCGGAGCCTGAGGCGCCGAAGGTTGCTTCACCTGCCTCGCCAACCTCGATGGAACCGCGCAAGTCTGCCGAACTCCACGAACACCGGACCACAGCGGCGCGCAAGCCGGCAGCCGGCGGAAAATCCGCTCCGGCACGGCCCCACTTCAGCCGGCCAGCCGCCCACTCCCGCGATCGCAAGCCGGCGCAATCGTCCACCAGCAGCCGCCCAGCCCGTCGCACCGGCCTTGAGGCCCGTCCATCGAAAGGGCGCGCTGCCGGCGTACACCCGGCGAGCGGCTCCCGGTCGGCCTCCGGAGCGCGCTGGAGCTCGAATGCGTCCACAAGCGGTATCGGGTCGCGCGCGGGCAACGGTTCCGCGAACAGCGGACGATCCAACGGAAGTTCAACTCGCCCGGCCAAAGGCTCCTCCGGCGCCCGGATTACGAAGTCTTCCGCTGCGGCGTGGGGCCAGCGCAACGGCCGTGCCAGCGGCGCGAAGGCTACAGGCAGCCCCAGTGCTGGCGCGCGTGGCAGCAGCCTCTCTCGCAGCGGCAACGCCAACCGTAACGGCGGCGCCCAACGTCAGGACTCGCGACCCGATGCGCGGCCAACCCCCACCAGCCGTTCACGGGCTTTGTCGGCTGGCACAAAGGCGGGAAATAGCGAGCGGTTTGGCTTTACCGCCCGACCCAAGCAGGAGACGAAGAAGCGCGGATGAGTGCGGACGAGAGCCTCCTTCGTTCCTTTGAGCCTGCCCGGAAGATGATCGTCGCCATCGACGGCCCGGCCGGCGCGGGCAAGAGTACCATTGCCCGGCATCTGGCGCGGCATTTTGGGCTGCTCAACCTGGAAACGGGCGCCATGTATCGCGCCTTCGCCCTGAAGGCCCTTCGCGCGGGACTCCCATTGGACGACAGTAAGAGCCTGGAAGGCCTTGCCGCCGCCACCACCATCCGTCTGCAGCCCGGCGAAGAGGACAATCGCGTCCTGCTCGACGGCGAGGACGTGACCGGCCTGATCCGCAATCAAATTGTCACGGACGCAGCCTCTCGGGTGAGCGTTTTTCCCGCTATTCGTGCCTGGATGGTCCGCCTGCAACAGCAACTGGGCGCCGAGGGTGGGGTAGTAATGGAAGGCCGCGACATCGGAACCGTGGTCTTTCCACATGCGGAGGTCAAAATTTTCCTGGATGCCGCACCGGAGGTACGGGGCCTGCGCCGTTTCGACCAGCTTGGACCCGCGCCGGCCGTGCAACCGGAAGAAGTGATTCGCGATCTCCGCGCCCGCGACGAACGGGACCGTAACCGCGCCGATTCACCGCTCAAACCGGCGCCGGACGCCGCTGAGCTGGATTCCACTCACATGACGTTGCAGGAGGCCGTTCAAGCGGCTGAGGCCATCGTGGCTGCGAAACTGGCCAGCCTGTTCAAGGACAATGAAAAGCCGTATAGCCCAGAGCCTGCCCTGAGCTTGCCGAAGGGTCTCGCCCGCCGCGGTGGGAAAACCTCGTAGACGAGCCCGCACACACCGCGGCGAAATGCTATAGGCTCTTAGATGTATGGAGATTACCTGCACTCGCTGCCACCAGACCGTCCAGGCGGACACCTGCTACTGCCCCGCCTGCGGTTTGCCGCAGCTGGTGTACACGGCGGAAGGCGTTCCCGGACAGCCCCACCCGGAGAGGCGGAACGAGCCCGTCCGGGATGCAAGCACCGTCGACTGGAAGCCTGCCTTGCGCGCCGCGCTGATGCTGGCGGTTCCGGCCGGACTGCTGTCGAGCGGGGTATCGCCGATTGGCTTCCTGGGGCTGTTTTGGATGGCTGCCGCCGCGGCGTGGGCTGTAGTCCTTTATGTGCGCAGCCAACGGCCGGCCTGGATCACCATCGGAGCAGGCGCCCGAATCGGACTGGTCACCGGGCTGCTCGGTGGCTGGCTGGCATTTGGCATCAGTGGCGGCGCGCTTTTTGTAGAGCGGTTTGTACTCCACCAGTCCAGCCAGATTGACGCCGAGTGGAAGACCCGTGTCGACATGAGCCAACAGATGACCCAACAGTGGATGGCGGGGACGGGACCGGCGGACGCAGCTCAGGCGCAGGCCGCCCGCGCCCAGATCCAGGCCTTCATGATGTCGCCGGAGGGCCACGCCGGCATTGAGGCCTTCGGCTTCGCCAGCAAATCGGCCTTCCTGCTCTTCTTTGCCGTTGCGGGCGGCGTTTTGGGGGCACGATTGCTGGCTCCCAGGCGCCGGCCCGAAGTCTAGGATCTCTTCTACCTTTCCTGAGCCCTGTTGTCACCGCGGAGCGGACCGTTTTCATGCCCCCGCAAGTCCACGCTTTTCGTTCCACTTCTCCACAACTTGCCGGGGAGCGGCAACCCCTCGTATCATCCTGCGAGAGACAAGCGGCGAAAGAGTACCTATGAGTGAAGCCCAAATCAAGCCCAGCCTGCGCGTGAAGGGCAGGCTGATGTCCGCCTCGGAGATCGAGCGCACCCTGGTGCGCCTGGCCCACGAGATTGTTGAAAAGAGCAACGGCAGCGAAGACCTGGCCCTGGTAGGCATCAAGCGCCGAGGCATTCCTCTGGCCGAAAGGCTAGGCAAACTGATTTCCGGCATCGAGAAGCGTTCCGTCGATACAGGCGTACTCGATATTCAGTTCTATCGCGACGATCTTTCCACCGCGGACGTGCGCCCTGTGGTCACCCCAGGGGCCATCGGCTTTGATGTCGAGGGCCGCGACGTGGTGCTCTGCGACGATGTGCTCTACACTGGCCGAACGATAAGGGCGGCACTCGATGCGCTCTTCGACCACGGCAGGCCGCGCCGCGTACAACTTGCCGTACTCATTGACCGCGGTCATCGCGAACTCCCAATCGAGGCTTCATACGTCGGCAAACATGTGCCCACCAGCAGCCGCGAGATCATTGAAGTAAAGTTCCGCGAGGTTGACAACGACGAGCAGGTGCTGCTGGTCGAGCGGGCAGACTAACCCATTTTCACCGTTACTGGAACGTGGGTGCTGATCGAATGTGGGTGCTCCATCCTTCGCGCCTTTGTGAAGGGTGGGAAGCGACCAACGACTCTGAACCGGAACGGAGCCCGGTGCTCCGGTGTGAATTCCGTATGAACCCAACCGCAACCCCCGTCCGCCGCCAGCTTCATCTGCCGCCAGTTCCCGCCTCGCCGTTCCCCTACCATCCCGGATCGCTGCTCTCGGTATCGGACCTGACTCTGGACGGCGTGAGCCACATCCTCACCCGCGCTACGGCTCTTGAAAACCAGGACCCGCTTACCAGGGATCGTATCCTGGCCAAGCGCCGCGTGGCGCTGCTTTTCTACGAGTCCTCCACGCGCACCCGCACCAGCTTTGAGCTGGCCGCCAAGGGGCTGGGCGCTGACACCACGCTGGTTTCAAGCCTCTCCTCGAGCATTGAGAAGGGCGAGTCGCTGAAAGATACCGGCCTGACGCTGCGGGCCCTCGGCGCCGAGGCGATCATCTTGCGCCACAACTCCTCCGGCGCTGCCTGGTTGCTGGAGGCCGAGACCCGCCTGCCGGTCCTCAACGCAGGCGACGGCATGCATGAGCATCCCACCCAGGCGCTGCTCGACCTGCGTACCATCCTCGCCCATCTGCGGCCGGGTACTGATACGGTGAACGCCCAGACGCTTGCTGGCGTCACGGTCAGCATCGTGGGCGACATTCTGCACAGCCGCGTGGCCCGCTCGAACATGCTCCTCCTGCCCCGCCTGGGCGCGCGCGTGCTGCTCTGCGGCCCCAAGGAGCTACTGCCTGACCTGGCGGCCAAAGCGGGACCCGGCATTGCCATTGAGCGCGACTTCGAGGCCGCGCTCCGCCAGTCTCAGGCGATGATGATGCTGCGCATCCAGGCCGAGCGGTTGGCCGGCCTGCAACTGGATCTCGAAGAGTACAAGGCAAGCTACCAGCTTACAGGCCAGCGGCTGGCCGCGCTCGCTCCTGCCGCCATCGTCCTGCATCCGGGACCCATCATCCGCGGACTCGAGGTGACCGCCGGCGTGGCCGACGGTCACCAGTCGGTCATCCTCGAACAGGTCCGGAATGGCGTCGCCATCCGCATGGCGGTGGTGGAGCGGGCGCTGCTGGCCGAAACCGTAGAAGGAGGCCGCGCATGACGGCGCTCGCGATTCGCGGAGGTCATCTGGTCGACCCGGCCGCCGGCGTGGACCTCCCCAAAGACATCCTGCTCAAGGACGGCCGCGTGGCCGAGATCGCCGCTCCCGGCAAGCTGAAATCGGCCAACGGCGCCGAAGCTCTGGACGCAACCGGCCTCACCGTGGCGCCGGGGCTCGTCGACATTCACGTCCACCTGCGCGAGCCCGGCCAAGGCTACAAGGAGACAATCGCCACCGGCACGGCTGCCGCGGCGGCTGGCGGCTTTACCGCCGTGGCCGCCATGCCCAACACCCTTCCGGTCAACGATTCGCCCGAAATCACCCGCTGGATGCAGGCCCCGGAGCGCGGCGCCGTCATCCGCGTCTTCCCCATCGCCGCTGCCACCCGCGGGTCAAAGGGCGAGGCCATCAACGACTATGCAGCGCTCAAGTCCGCCGGCGCCGTGGCCGTCACCGACGACGGCCTTCCCATCCTCAAGGACAACATCATGCGCGAGGTCCTGGCCGCCGCCGCGCGCGTCGGCCTGAGCGTCATCCAGCACGCCGAGGACACCCGCCTGACTCAATTCGCCGGAGGGAGCGCCAGCATGAACCTGGGACCGGTTTCCTTCCGGTTGGGCTTGCGCGGCATGCCCCCCGAGGCCGAGTCCGGCCTGGTGGAGCGCGACATCCGCCTGGTCACCGATCTTCGCGACACCCGCGCCCACCTCCACGTCGCCCACATCTCCACCGCCGCCGCCCTGGCCGCCGTCCGCCAGGCTCGCCGCAACGGCCTCCGCGTCACCTGCGAGGTCGCCCCGCACCACTTCCTGCTCACCGA
>DASWZM010000004.1:0-2420 GCA_036404455.1 Occallatibacter sp.
AAGTCGTTCTGGGTGTCGATCGGCTTCGTGTCTACGATCTTGCCGGCTTGCCCGTTAGCGTAGTCATTGGTCCAGCTGTTGGCATCCAGGACGCGGTTCTTGAGCAGGTCGTAAGCGGAGCCGTGAAGGGTGTTCGTTCCCTGCTTGGAGACGAGATTGACCACGCCGCCGCTGGCGCTTCCAAACTGGGCGTCGAAGGTGTTGGTCATGACCTTGAACTCGGAGACGGCCTCGGTGCTGAAGTTATATGTGACCTGCATGTTGGCCGAGGCGAGCTCGGTGGTGGCGCCGTCGAGCAGGATGTCGGCGCCTCCCTGTTGTCCGCCGCTGAGCTTAAAGGCTCCGGCGGGTGGCGAGGAGGGGTTGTTGGACATGGTGCCGGCGTATCCGGGCGAGAGCGCCGCAAAATCGAGCGGGTTGCGGATCTCACCGCCGAAAGGCAGCGGAAGCGATTCCAGTACCTGAGGCGACATCGTGTAGCCGACATCGGAGGATTCGGACTCCAGGTGCGAAGCATCGCTGGTCACGGTCACCGTAGCCTGTGCAGAGCCCACCTTCAACTGTGCATTGACAGTGGACGTGCTGGCCACCAGAACAGAGATGCCGTTCTGGCTATAGGATTCAAACCCCGGAGCCGAAATGGCCAGGGCGTAAGTCCCAGGCGGAAGCTCGGGAAACGTGAACAGACCCTCAGAGCCTGACTTGTTGTCGTAGGAGCTTCCCGTCTGGGTCTCCCTGAGCGTGATGGCTGCACCTGGAATCACGGCGCCGTTCGTATCAGTGACGGTGCCGGTTAAAGTCCCTCTGCCCGATTGGGCCAGGCCGGGGATGACGGCCGCCAGGCAGAACGCCACCAACAGCCAGACCGCCAGACGCAACGGTCTTTGCGCCGTTCGACTTGTGTGGATCATTGTGTGTCTCCTTTTCAGCATGGTTTTCAGGCCTCCGACGTGTGTCCGGCAAAGCTCAAGGCGGAGGAGGTGCTGCCCGCCGCGGCCAGACCCCGAAAGATCTGTCCAGCCACCCGGATAGATAACAACTGCAGCAGCGCAATCGCCGGCAAGGCGTATTTGAGCGCTGCATTTCCAGACCAGCCGTAAGCGATGGCCAGGAATAACCCGCAACCCAGGCAGCGCCCCGCAAACAGTCCGAATTCGTGGTTGAAGATATAGGCGTACTCGTTGCGTCCCTCCAGCCGGGAGACCACATCGATCACCTGCAACTGGATCGGATAATAGGCAAGATCCAGCAGCGGCTTCGCCAGCAGAAGGCAGGCGATGAAGATGAGCACGCCCACGGCGTTGAACAGCAATGTGTTGGTGACCGCGCCGAGGAAAAACAGCAGAAGCCCGGCAGAAAAGACGATGATGCGATGCCGGGGAGCTGCCATGCGGCCCACCGTATACATGAGGAAGGCGGAGAACACACCGCCGATGGCCTGGGTCGCGCCCAGCGTTCCCTCCTGGCCGACCAGCAACATGATGAGCATGGCCGGCGCGGTAACAATGTATCCCTGGGCCAGGCCCTTGAGCAGAGCCAGTTCGAGCATCCGCCACCACAGCGGATGAAACCGGAAGAAGACGAAGCGCGTATGCTCTGGATTGCGGAAGGTACCCCGCTCGAGGATGCCGGCGGCCAGAATGGTCAGGCCAAAGACCACCAAGGCGATGATGTGATAGGCGCGGTTGGGAATCCCGCCCAGCCAGCCGTACAGCGTGGTCCCGCTTATAAACCAGCCGATCGATGCCGGAACCACGACGGCGGCCAATACGGCGACGAAATTTTCCAGGCCGTAGTAGTAGTTCCGGTTGCCGTCATTGGTCGCGGTCAGCGCCAGGTATCCGCGGTTCGCCCAGAAGAGGCCGGTGGCCAGCCCCATGGTGAAGCCCGAGGTCGCGACGCCGATAGGGGTGAGGATGCTCAATTGCATCATCAGCATCATGGCCAGTCCCGACAGCAGCATGCCGGCGGCGTACAGATGCTTGGCTCCGACGCGGCCCAACACCTTACCGTTCAGATAGAACGCCAGCGGCGTGGCCGTGTAGATCGACAACTGATAAGTGACCACCTTGGCGACGGCCCGCGAATTCCTCATGACATAGGCCGCCACAAAGATTTCGATCACCGGCAGGACAAGGGCATACATCATGTTGGAAACCATCAATACCTGCATGGAGTGGGGACAGCGAAGGAAGACTTCAAACTCTTTGCGCAGGTGGTTCATGGCTTCGCTTCCTGTGCCGGAGCAAGGCTGGCAAGGATGCTCCCAATAGAGAAATGAGCGGCGCAGATCACGCTGTCGGCCGCACCGTAGTACATGGTTATGCGGTCTTCATCGACCAGGTGACCATTGGTGAAGATGACCTGGCCGAAGAAACCCTCCTGCTCGTAGGGAGCCAGCGGCTCCATGATCGGCGTCT
>DASWZM010000005.1:0-5364 GCA_036404455.1 Occallatibacter sp.
GTGGGGCTATTTGTACTATGGACGAATCAATACCGCGACGCGCTGTATCGGATGTCTGGATGACTCGCACGCGCTCAGCTTTTTACCGCTGTTTCCCGTTCGAGCGCTGAGCCTCCGTATCGCCACCCTCTCAAAGCTGCCGCCGCCGCGGAATCCTGAATATGGAGGCTTTACCCCATGGCCCAAGGCGTCGTGGTACCAACGTCTGCCGAAAATGCAGGCTCATCCTCAACCCCAATTCAGTATGTCTATTTCTTCGGTGGCGGCACCGCGGACGGCAATGGCCGCATGAAGGATGTGCTGGGCGGCAAAGGCGCCGGCCTGGCGGAGATGACCAACGCCGGACTCCCCGTTCCTCCCGGATTCACCATTCAGACCGAGGCCTGTCGCGAGTACATGCGCGGCGCCATCAGCCCCGAAATCGATGTCGAAATGTATGCCGCGCTTGAGCGGCTCGAGAAGCTCCAGGGGCAAAAGCTGGGCACGGGAGAAAATCCCCTGCTCGTCTCCGTTCGCTCCGGCGCCAAGTTTTCCATGCCCGGCATGATGGACACCATCCTCAACCTCGGCCTCAACGACCAGGCCGTCGAATCCCTCGCCAAACTCAGCAACAATCCCCGTTTTGCCTACGACTCCTATCGCCGCCTCATCCAGATGTTCGGCGACGTCGTTCTTGATGTTCCGAAGAAGAAGTTCGAGCACATCTTCGACGCCGTCAAGCACCGCGAGGGCGTCAAGTACGACTACGAACTCCAGCCTGACGCGCTGAAAGACATCATCGCCGAGTACAAGAAGCTGGTTCGCCAGGAAACCGGCAAGGACTTTCCCCAGGGCCCGCTGGAGCAATTGGTCGAGGCCCGCGACGCCGTCTTCAGGAGCTGGCAGAACGAACGCGCCAAGACCTATCGCCGCATCAACCACATCGACGACTGGCTGGGCACCGCGGTCAACGTGCAGGCCATGGTCTTCGGCAACCTGGGCGACAACTCCGGCACCGGCGTCGGCTTCACCCGCAATCCCGCCACCGGCGAGCACATGTTCTTCGGCGAGTACCTCATGAACGCCCAGGGTGAGGACGTGGTCTCCGGCGTTCGCACGCCGCTGTCCATCAGCGAACTCGAGCGCGCCATGCCCATGGTCTACGACCATCTACGCGCCATCACCTGGAAGATGGAAAAGCACTATCGCGACATGCAGGACTTCGAGTTCACCATCCAGGATGGCAAGCTCTACATGCTGCAGACCCGCAATGGCAAGCGCACCGGCCTGGCCGCCGTCCGCATCGCCATCGACATGGTTCGCGAAGGCCTCATCACCCAGGAGGAAGCCATTTTCCGCGTCGAGCCCAACCAGCTCTACGACTTCCTGGTTCCCCGCCTGGTCGAAAAGGGCGAGAAGATTGAAGTTCTGGCTACCGGCCTGCCCGCATCGCCCGGCGCCGCTGTCGGCCAGATCGTCTTCACCGCCGAGGACGCGGTCAAGTTCCACGCCAACGGCGCCTACCGCACCATTATCCTGGTCCGCGGCGAAACCACCCCTGAAGACATCGCCGGCATGGAAGTCGCCGCCGGCATTCTCACCTCCCGCGGCGGCATGACCTCCCACGCCGCCGTCGTCACTCGCGGCATGGGCAAGTGCTGCGTGGCCGGCGCCGGCGATTGCACCGTGGACGAGAACGCCAAGGAACTCCGCGTCAAGGACAAGGTCTTCCACCAGGGCGACTGGCTCTCCCTCGACGGCACCACCGGTCGCGTCATTGAAGGCCAGCTCAAGACCCTCCCCGCCCAGCCCGACGATCCCGATCTGGTCAAGTTCATGAGCTGGGTCGATCCCGTCCGCAGGCTCCGCATCCGCGCCAACGCCGACATCCCTCGCGACGCCAAGCAGGCTTGCCTGTTCGGCGCTGAAGGCATCGGCCTCTGCCGCACTGAGCACATGTTCTTTGCCGAAGACCGCATCGAACACATGCGCACCATGATCCTGGCCGACAACGAGAAAGACCGCCGCGAAGCCCTCAAGAAGCTCCTGCCCATGCAGCGCGCCGACTTCGTCGGCCTCTTCAAGGCCATGGAGTCGCTGCCCGTCACCATCCGCCTGCTCGATCCCCCGCTGCACGAGTTCCTGCCCCAGCGCGAAGATCTGCTGGTCGAAATCTCCCACCTCGAGGACACCAAGCCCCGCTCGCCAAGGCTCAAGGAGCTGCGTCCGCTCCTGGCCCGCGTCCAGGAACTCCACGAGATGAACCCCATGCTCGGCCTGCGCGGCTGCCGCCTCGGCGTCGCCTTCCCCGAGATCACTGAGATGCAATCCCGCGCCATCTTTGAGGCCGCGGTAGCCGTCAAGAGCAAGGGCGGCGATCCTCACCTCGAAATCATGGTCCCGCTCATCTCCACAGTCGAGGAGATGCGCAACCAGGCCGCCATTATCCGCCGCGTTGCCGCCGAAGTCTTCAAGGAAAAGGGCGAAACCGTCGACTTCCTGGTGGGCACCATGATCGAACTCCCGCGCGCCGCCCTCACCGCCGACCAGATCGCCGAGGAAGCAGAGTTCTTCAGCTTCGGCACCAACGACCTCACACAGACCACCTACGGCATCTCCCGCGACGACATCAACAACTTCCTGCCGGCCTACATGAAGTACGGCATCTTTAAACATGACCCCTTCGCCACCCTCGACCAGGCCGGTGTCGGCCTGCTGGTGAAGATGGCCACGGCCAAGGGACGCAACACCCGGCCCGACCTCAAGGTCGGCATCTGCGGAGAACATGGCGGCGATCCCGAGTCCGTCAAGTTCTGCCACAAGATCGGGCTCAATTATGTATCCTGCTCGCCCTTCCGGTTGCTGACGGCAAGGCTGGCGGCAGCGCAGGCGGCACTCCAGGAGAAACAAACAGGGCCAGACCTGCACACCACCAGCTAGCCCATCAACACCGGCCAAACGCCAAGGGCGCAGCCATCCGGCTGCGCCCTTGGCGCGTTCACAGATACTCCCCTCCCCCAATGATTACTTAGACTTCCCGGAAACTGCTCCGCAGAGCACGAGACCTCTCCCCGGCTTATTGCATCTCAATCAATGAGATGATGTCTGTATTGTCCTGTCGCCCAGATCCTTGTTCAAGTCCACACTCATCCCCGTACCTTCGAGACAAAAGGCCCGAGACCCATGTTGATCCGCCTGGTATACGACATCCAATTCGAGATTCCGGCCACAGTCGCCATGGTCGCGATGCTGAACGTCCATCCCTCCCGCGCCCACGACCTGCTGCAACCGGACGAATTGCAAACCGAACCAAAGCTGGAAGTCTCCACCTACATCGACAGTTTCGGAAATCGCTGCGCCCGGTTCGTCGCCCCTCCCGGCCCGCTCAGGCTCAGCAGTTCCACGCTGATTCGCGACTTCGGCAATCCGGACGCGGTCAACCCCTCAGCCCGCGAGTCGCCCGTCGGCGCTCTGCCGGACGAGATTCTTCGCTATCTGCTCAACAGCCGCTACTGCGAGGTCGATCGCTTTTCAAGCATCGCGTTCGAGTTGTTTGGACAAATCGAACCCGGCTGGAGCCGTGTGCAATCCATCTGCGACTGGGTCCACAATAAGGTGGTGTTCAACTATCAGCACGCCCGGCCCACGAAAACGGCCATGGACGTGTTTACCGAGCGTGTGGGGGTATGCCGCGATTTTCAACACCTCGCCATCGCCTTCTGCCGCGCGCTCAACATCCCGGCCCGCTATGCAAGCGGTTATCTCGGCGATATTGGCGTGCCCAAAAGCCTTCCCATGGATTTCAGCGCATGGTTCGAGGCCTGGCTCGACGGCCGTTGGTGGACATTCGATGCCCGCAACAACCAACCCCGCATTGGCCGCGTCCTCATGGCGACAGGCCTGGATGCCGCCGATGTCGCCATGACTACTTCGTTTGGCCAGGCGGACCTGCGCTATTTCTTCGTAGTCACCGAAGAAGAAATTCCGCCCCCTGTCGAGCCGCAGGTCCTCGAGCCCCCATTTGGACTCGACTGCCCTACTTCGACCCCTCTGTAGGCGCGTAGTACCCTTCCCGCGTCACCACCACCAGGTCGTCCTTGTTGGCTTTCAGCGCGATCTTGTGGAAGCCGCCCTCCTTGTCCACCACGTCCGGCGTGTAGGTCAGCACATACTGCCCGCGCAGCTCCTCTGCGATCTGTCCGTAGATCTCTTCCAGGTTGTCTTTCTTCTTGGCCTCGAAATACCGCCCTCCGGTGCGCTCGGCAATCTTTTCCATGATCTTCTTGCCGTCCACATTCGCCTCGCCGGTCCCACCCCCGCGCCGGCCGCCGCCGCCGGGATAGCCGCCCCCGCCGCCGGGGTAACCCCCACCGCCGCCGGGATAACCCCCACCGCCCATCCCGCCGCGCCGTCCGCCGCCGGGAAAGCCGTAATCTTGGCGCTCCTGCTCGCCCTTGAAGTAGATGGTGTAAACCACCACATTGGCCTTGTCCGCCGCATCCACCGCGTCGTTCAGCGTCTCCTTGCTCCCCCGGTCCACGCCGTCGGAAAATACCACCACCGCCTTCCGCCCATCCTTCGGCTTCATCAGATCATCCCCTGAAGCCAGGTAAATCGCGTCGTAAAGCAGCGTCCCGCCGCGGCTGCGCGACTGCCCGCTGCTCCGCTCGTCGCCGCTGGTCTCCGGCCCCTGGCTGGAGTTCTGCGCAGCCCGCGACGGACCCAGGTCGTCCAGTTCGTGGTGCAGCTTGTCCGGTGAGTTGGTAAAGTCCTGCAGCAGCTCAACTTCGTGGTCGAAGTGAAGCAGGAATGCTTCGTCCTTTTGCGGCGGGCCGGCCTTGGGAACTGCCGGCAACATCGCGTCCACAAACTTCCCCCCCGCCTTGCGCTCGTTCTCCATCGCCCCGGAAACGCTCCGGCTCGTATCCACCAGCAGCCCCAGCCGGAAGGGCAGGTTGCTCTCCCGCGTAAAGCTCTTGATGGTCTGCGGCCGCCCATCCTCGGTCAGCGCAAAGTCGCCGATCTTCAGGCTGGTCGCCAGCGCGCCTTTCTTGTCCCGCACGGTCACCGGCAGCACCACCTCCCGCGCCTGAATCTTCAACGTGGCGACGGGCTGATCGCTGGCTGGCTGCTGGGCCCCGCCGGCCACGGGTAGGCACGGCAGCGCCAGCATCGAAACTGCCAGGCAAAAAACAGATCGGTTTCGCATAGGGTTCAAGTTGTACACACCTTCACTCCATTAGACGAGCCATCTCCCATACCGTTGACTGAATTCCTAAAAGCTCAACTGCGGCAAATACTTCCAGTTGACCCTCAGGCTCTGCTCCACCGGAAGATCGGACCCGTCCTGGTCTACGGAGAATTGTTTCACGCCCAGCCGGCGCG
>DASWZM010000006.1:0-7269 GCA_036404455.1 Occallatibacter sp.
AAGCGGCGGCTCCGGACGAGGGCGCGGACCTTGTATCTGGCCCTTGTGCTGTTTCCTCTCCGGCGCCGGATTCTGCTCCCTTTGTTGCAGCGGCGCGGGCTCCCGTAAATGTACCTGCTGCCGAACCTGGCGGTGTTCCCGATCCGGCGCCTGCCTTGGCGCCCTCTGCCCCGCCTGCTGCCGCTCCTGCTGCTGCTCCCGCACCGGCACATAAGCCTGATGCCGAGCCCGCGCCTACGGATGCACCTGCCGAAATTGGAATAGACCCTTTGTGTTTGCCTCCATCCGCCTAGGGCCGCTTGCGGCTGACGGGCTCTCTGCGGTAGCGTGGGCGCTATGGCAGGATTTTCTCTGGTTTTGGATGAAAAGGTTGCGCTGATCACCGGTGGTTCGCGGGGGATTGGGGCGGAGACGGTGCGGCTGTTTGCCGAGGCGGGAGCGCGGGTGGCTTTCAGCTATTGGCAGGCGCAGGACCAGGCTGAGGCTCTGGCGGCGGAGTGCGGCGGGGCCGGGCGGTGCGTGGCGCTGAGGCAGGAGTTGAGCACGCCGGAAGACGGACGGGTGCTGGTGGCGGCGGCAGTGCGGGCGTTTGGGCGGCTGGACGTTCTGGTGGCCAATCACGGGATCTGGGAGGCGGAGGACGCGCCGATTGCCGAGATGACGGAGGCGCAGTGGCGGCGGACGCTGGGGGTGAATTTGGACTCGGTGTTCGGGCTGGTGCAGGCGGCGGTGGTGCAGATGGATTTGCAGGCGCGGGGCGGGAGTGCGGGCGATACGGCGGGGCATATTGTGCTGATCAGTTCGACGGCCGGGCAGCGGGGCGAGGCCAACCACGCGGACTATGCCGTGACCAAAGGGGCGCTGATCAGTCTGACAAAGAGCCTGTCGAGCGAGCTTGCGCCGAGGGGGATCCGGGTGAACTGCGTGGCGCCGGGCTGGGTGGCTACGGAGATGTCGGCGGCGGCGCTGGAAGACGAGGAACTGGGGCCGAGGATTGCGGCCGGGATTCCAGTAGGCAGGGTGGGAAGCGCGCGGGAGATTGCCGGGCCGGTGTTGTTTTTGTGTACGCCGTTGGCCGGGTTCATCTCCGGCGAGGTGCTGAACGTGAACGGCGGGGCGGTGTTGGTGGGATAGAAGCCTGTTCACCCAAGAGGGAGAAGAAGCCGATGCGCAGAGTTTTGACGGTGGGGCTGGCGTTGGTGATGTTGGCGTGGCCGCATGCGACGCAGACACAGACTACGGACGAGGCCAGCGTGAAGAACGCGAAGCAGGCGCGGGCGGTGCTGGACCTGATGGTGCAGGCGCTGGGCGGGCAGGCGTGGCTGAACATGAAGAATCAGGAGCGGCAGGGGATGGTAGCGGCGTTTTTCCACGGCAAGCCGGACACCGGGACGATGGAGATTTTCGAGTTTCACCAGTGGCCGGATCACGACCGGATCGAGGTCACAAAGCACCGCGACGTGGTGCAGTTTTTCGTGGGGCGGACGGGCGAGGAAGTGACCTACCGAGGGAAGGTGGCGCTGCCGCAGGATATTGTGGACGACTACCTGCGTCGCCGGGACCACTCGATCGAGACGGTGGTGAAGACGTGGCTCAACGATCCCAAGACGATTCTGGTTTACGAGGGGCAGCGGCTGGCCGAACGTCATCTTGCCGACCAGGTTACGCTGATCTCGGCCGCGAACGAGGCGGTGACGATCCAGATGGATACGCAGACGCATTTGCCGCTGCGGCGGACGTTTGAGTGGCGCGATCCGCTCTACAAGGACAAGAACCTGGACGCGGAGGAGTACGACGACTACCACGTGATGGACGGTATCCCGACGCCGTTCACGATTTCGCGATACAAGAACGACGACGAGATCCGGCAGTACTACCTGGTGCATGTGAAATACAACCAGGACCTGCCTGCGGATTTCTGGAGCGTGGACGCGGCGGAGCGGCGGATTAAGAAGTAGGCGGCGGGCGGGAGCAGCGGCGGGCGCGGCGGGCGGCAGCGACAAAGGCCTTGGCGCGGGCTTGTTTATAATCCAGACGAGCATAAAGCGGCGACGCCCGCATGCTCTCTGGAGCCAGAGAATGACCTTCGACATCCAGGAGATCCTGGGTTTCCTGCCTCACCGCTATCCGTTTCTGCTGATCGACAGGATTGTGGAGTTTGAGCCCACCAAGCGGCTGGTGGCGATCAAGAATGTGACCATCAACGAGCCATTTTTTCAGGGGCACTTTCCCGGCCATCCGATCATGCCCGGGGTGCTGGTAGTGGAGGCGATGGCGCAGGCCGGGGGCGTCATCATGCTGGCCGAGATTGCCGACCGCGACAAGAAACTGGTGGTGTTTACCGGAATCGAACGGGCGAAGTTCCGCCGGCCGGTGACGCCGGGGGACCAGTTACGGATCGAAGTGGAGGTGCTGTCGTTCCGTCCGCGCGCGGGACGCATCGAAGGCAAGGCGTATGTGGACGGGAAGCTGGCCTGCGAAGCCACGCTCACTTGCCGGGTGGTGCCGCGCGAGAGAGAGACGCAGGCGGCAGCGGAAACCGGTTCGGCGCCTGATGCGGGGACGGCGGAGTGAGCGTTCATCCGAGCGCGGTGATCGCTCCGGGAGCTGAGGTTCCGGAGTCCTGCACGGTGGGCCCGTTTTGCACCATCGGACCGGAGGTGGTGCTGGGGGAGAATTGCACGCTGATTTCGCACGTGGTTCTGGACGGGCGCACACGGATCGGGGCGCGCAATATATTTCATCCGTTTAGCGCGGTGGGGGTGGCGCCGCAGGATTTGAAGTATGGCGGCGAGCCGACCAAGGCCATGGTCGGGGACGACAACACGATTCGGGAGAGCGTGACGATCAGCCGGGGCACCGTGGGTGGAGGGGGCGTGACGCGGCTGGGGTCCAATTGCCTGCTGATGGCGTGCGTGCATATCGGGCACGACAGCCAGGTGGGCAGCCACTGCATTCTGGCCAACGCGGCTACGCTTGCCGGGCACGTGGTCATCGAGGACTATGCGACTGTGGGGGCGTTCAGCCCGGTGCATCAGCACTGCACGGTGGGCAAGTACGCGTTCATCGGCGGCGGGACGATCGTGACCCAGGACGTGCTGCCCTTTTCGCTGACTTCATCGCGTCGGGAGAACAAGGCGTTCGGGATCAACAAAATCGGGTTGGCGCGGCGGGGGTTCTCGCCGGAGCGATTGCAGGTGCTGCAGAAGGCGTTCCGGCTACTGTTGACGGCGAAGATGAATACGACGCAGGCGCTCGGAAAGATCAAGGAACTGGAAGGCGAGGACGTGGCGCTGCTGGTGGCGTTTCTTGAGCGCAGCCAGCGCGGGGTTATCAAGTAGAACGCCATGACAGAAGGACAGAAGGCTAGTCCGTTCAAGATTGGGGATCGGGTGAGTTTTGCGCCCGATGAACACGCCTATGGATGGACTTGGCCTTCGTTTGATCGTGTGAGGTTGAGACCTGGGGACACAGGGATCGTCACGCGAATTGAAAAGGGTGCGTATTTGTATCTCGACGATGATCGCGGAGGGTTCCACTGGGAGTGCTTCAAAGGAGCTCAGTGTGTTGATTCGGCGGTGGTCATGAAGCTGGGTCTCATCGCCGGGAACGGGCGGTTTCCGTTTTTGCTGCTGGATGCGGCGCGGGCGCAGGGCTTTGCCGTAACGGTGGCGGCGATTCGCGAGGAGACGGACCCGGAGATGGACCGGCGTGCGGCCGCGGACGATCGCATTACGGTTCACTGGGTCTCGCTGGGGGAGTTGTCGCGGCTGATTGAGGTCTTCCACAAGGAAGGCGTGCAAAAGGCGGTGATGGCGGGACAGGTGAAGCACAAGCAGATTTTTTCGAGCATCCGCCCTGACTGGCGGCTGGCGAAGCTGCTGTTGAACCTGAGGACGCGATCGACGGACAAGCTGCTGGGGGCAGTGGCGAAGGTGCTGGGCGACGAGGGGATCGAGCTGATCAGCTCGACAGCGTTCCTGGAGCCGCTGCTGGCCGCGGAGGGCGTTCTGACGGCGCGGGCGCCGGACGAGGAAGAGCGCAGGAACATCGAGTACGGGCTTGGCGTGGCGTGGGCGGTGTCGGGGTTCGACATCGGGCAGACGGTGGTGGTGGCGGCGCAGGCGTGCGTGGCGGTGGAAGCGATGGAAGGCACGGACGCGGCAATCGAGCGCGCGGGGGAACTGATGCGGTCGCTTGATGGGCCTGGGGACGGGGACGGCTCGACGCTGGAGCGGCGGTTGACGGTGGTGAAGGTGGCGAAACCGCAGCAGGATATGCGCTTCGACGTTCCGGTGATTGGCATGGCGACAGTGGAGACGATGATCCGTGCCGGAGCCAGTTGTCTGTCGGTGGAGGCCGGGCGGACGCTCCTGTTCGATCGCGAAGGGTTGCTGGAGCGGGCCGGCGAGGCGGGGATTGCCATTGTGGCGTCGGCGCGCGGATCCTGAGATTCGGGAGATTTTTGAGAGTCCCGTCCGGCCCGTTCCCCGTCCAATCCTCAGGAGGTCCCCCGTGAGAAAACCCTTGTTTTTCGTTCTGGCCGCAGCCCTTGTGCTTGCGGTTGCTTACGTCACAGTCCATGCGGCCGATGAGCCGCTGCCCGCCGTGGGGCAGGTCGCACCCAGCTTTACTCTTCCCTCGCAAGATGGCTCCCTGATTTCGCTGGACAGCTTCCACGGCAAGTGGGTGGTGCTGTACTTCTACCCCAAGGACATGACCAAAGGGTGCACCATCGAGGCGCATAACTTCCAGCGCGACCTGTCCCAGTACGAAGCGTTGAACGCGGTGATTGTGGGGGTGAGCGTGGACACACCCGACAGCCACAAGGAGTTCTGCACCAAGGAAGGTCTGACCTTCCGGCTACTGGCCGACCCGGAGCACAAAGTCGTGGACGCTTACGGCTCGCTGGGCCACTTTGGCCCCATGACCATCGCCAATCGCAACACCTTCCTCATCGATCCCCAGGGCAAAATCGTGAAGGTGTGGACCAAGGTGAGCCCGGAGGGTCACTCCGCGGAGGTTCTGGCCGCGCTTGCGGGACTGAAGAAGTAGGCGGCGCGGCGTTGGTAGATTTATGCGACCCCGGCAACGGGGCCGCAGCTTTGCGATGGGAGGAAACACCGTCAACGGCCTTGGAAGGGGAACCGTATGCCGACAGAGATTGCCCAGCAGTTTCGGGCGGAGTTGAATGCTCTGCACACCACGCTCCTCGCCCTTCCCTCAGCCCTTGCCGATATCCCCTGGCGCGAAGGCGGGTGGACACGCAAACAGGTTGTGGGACACCTGCTTGATTCCGCAGCCAACAACCGCCAGCGCTTTGTGCGCGCCGCCACGGACGGCCACTATGCCGGACCAAAGTACGCGCAGGACGGGTGGGTGGCTGCTCACGGTTATAGCGAACAGACCTGGGAGACTCTGCTGCGCTGGTGGCGGACGGAGCATGAGATTCTGGCGGCCGTGGTGGACCGCATCCCGGAAGAGCGGATGGACACGGCGTGCGTGGTGGGGGCGGACGCGCCAGTGTCACTGCGCTTTCTGATCGAGGATTACCTGGCGCATCAGCGTTGGCATTTTGGGCAACTGACGGGCGGCGTGGCAACCTGCTGAACCACCCGGCCAGCGCCCATGATTGCAGACGCAGAAAAGCCCGGAATGGAGCCGGGCTCTTTTGCTTGCCTTGAATTGCCTGTTGCCGTTATTTCTTCTTTGTCTTTTTCGCAACTGCCTTCTTCGCAACTGCCTTCCTGGCGGGCGCCTTTTTGGCCGCTGCCTTCTTTGCCGGAGCCTTTTTGGCAGGAGCCTTCCTGGCTGCTGCTTTCCTGGCGGGCGCCTTCTTTACTGCCGACTTTTTACCTCGTTTGGTGGTTTTGCCGGCGCTTTTGCCAGCCTTGGCCTTGATGGCCGAGGCTTGTCCGCCTTTTACGCCAGTGGATTTCGGTTTAACGGCGGACTTCTTTGCAGCCTTCTTGGGCACAACCTTTTTGGCGGCTGCCTTTTTTGCCGGAGCTTTCTTGGCAGCCTTCTTTGCCGGAGCTTTCTTGGCAGCCTTTTTGGCCGGAGCTTTCTTTGCCGGCGCCTTTTTGGCGGCCTTCTTGGCAGGCTTTGCAGCAGGTTGTTCGACGACCACGATTAAAGTCTCTTCAGCCGCCGGCTCATCGTCATCCGAGGAGGTCAGCACACTGGAGGTTTCGATTTCTTCGTCTTCATCGTCTTCAAAGTCTTCGTCGTGATCGGGGTCGAATTCCTTCGGCTCCCCTTCGAGATTGCCGTCACTCATCGCGTACATCCTGAACACTTCTTCCATTCCATTGCCTCCAGCGGCTCACCGCTGCCGTTGTATTGGTTTGCCTGTTCGCGGAACGGACACATGTGCTCCGCATGCGGAAGCCATTGTAACAACAGCTTGCACGCAAATGCTATCAAATTATAAGTACGTAATGAGGCGCCCAGGTTGTTTTTGCTAATGAGCGGGAGATTTTGCATGCGCGGCGGGCTTGCGGGCGCGTGATTTCTTGGCGCCCGATGGCGCGCTTTTCATTGCGGCAGCAGAATTCCTGGAGCTCTGCGCGTGCTGGTTCTTCGACGTGGTTGGCGCGGCTTTCTTCGCGGATGAATGCGCAGCGCGTTTGGAGGAAGAGCCCCCGGCGGGGGCGGTTTCATGCGGGTTTTCGCCGGTTGCCGCGGATGCCGAACGGCGATGGCCGCGCGCAGCGCGGGGCACGATGGCGGGCTCGCCCACATGCAGGCGGCGGCCCGTCTCGACCTTGATGCCGGTGATCTTGTTCCATCGCCGCAACTGGTTGAGCGAGGCGCCGAAGCGGTCAGCAATGGTAACCAGGGTATCGCCCTTGCGCGCGGTGTAAAGCAACTTGCGGGACGACGGCGCAGCGACCGGCGGCACGGGCACCACCAACGCCTGGACGCCCTGGATGCTGTCGCTGGAGCGCAGTTGATTGGCCGCTGCGAGCTCAGACTCAGAAACGTGGAACTCGCGGGCGACCGAGGCCAACGAATCCCCGGCAGCAACGCGATGATAGCGCCAGGCGTCGCGCCTGGGCTCAGGAACAAGCGCAATGCGCTGGTCAAAGAGCGTGGCCGTTCCGGCGGGGAGATGGAGATCGAAGGAGGCGTCCGGCGGGGTGAGAAGGTGCAGCAGGCTGGGGTTCAGGGCCATCAACTCATCCATCGGCGCGCCCACAAGATCCGAAACCAGCCGCAGGTTCACTGAATAATTCACGGTCACCGTATCGGTAAGTACTGGCGGAT
>DASWZM010000007.1:0-26212 GCA_036404455.1 Occallatibacter sp.
CGGATTGAAAGGTCCTTCCCCGATGAACAGCTTCTCGAGCAAGGCCGTGCTTATCTCCGGCAGTCGCTCTTACACCTTCTATCGCCTTCCGGCACTCGCCGATCGCGGCTTCAATCTCGCGCGCCTGCCCTTCAGCCTGAAAATCCTGCTGGAAAACCTGCTGCGCCGCGAAGACGCCAAAAACGTGACGGCCGCCGACATCGAATTCCTGGCCAACTGGGATGCGAAGGCTGAGCCCAGCCGCGAGATCGCCTACATGCCCGCGCGCGTGCTCATGCAGGACTTCACCGGTGTGCCCGCCATCGTCGATCTGGCTGCCATGCGCGACGCCATCAAGACCCTGGGCGGCGATCCCGAGCGCGTGAATCCTCTGGCGCCCGCCGAACTCGTCATTGACCATTCAGTGCAGGTGGATGAATACGGAACACCCATGGCTTACGAGGCCAACTCCCTGCTCGAATTCCAGCGCAACCGCGAGCGCTACGCGTTTTTGAAGTGGGGACAATCGGCGTTTCGGAATTTCTCTGCGGTGCCGCCCGGCATGGGCATCTGCCACCAGGTAAATCTCGAGTATTTGGCGCGCGTGGTTTTTACCGCGCAGATCGAAAGCAGAATCGGCGGCGAAACGGTCGCTTATCCCGACACTCTCGTCGGCACCGACTCGCACACCACCATGATCAACGGCCTCGGCGTTCTCGGCTGGGGCGTGGGCGGCATCGAGGCCGAAGCGGCCATGCTCGGCCAGCCTGTTTCCATGCTGGTGCCGCAGGTGGTGGGCTACAAGCTGACCGGCAAGCTGAGGGAGGGCGCGACGGCGACCGACCTGGTGCTGACCGTGACCGAGGCGCTGCGCAAACTGGGCGTGGTGGGCAAGTTTGTGGAGTTCTACGGCCCGGGCATTGCGGAGTTGCCGCTGGCCGACAGGGCGACGATCAGCAATATGGCACCGGAGTATGGGGCCACGTGCGGCATTTTCCCGGTGGACGCCGAGACGCTGCGTTACCTGCGGCTGACGGGGCGCAGCGAGGAGCAGATTGCGCTTGTTGAGACCTACTACAAGGAGCAGGGTCTGTTCCACACGGCCAGCTCGCCGGAGGCCAAGTACACGCAGACGCTGGCGCTGGATTTGGCCACCGTGGAACCGAGCGTTGCGGGACCCAGGCGTCCGCAGGACCGCGTGCTGCTGAAGGATGCGGCGGCCAGTTTTGCCCAGCAACTCCCCAGCCTGCTGGCGCCCACGGCCAAGCCTTTGGGTTCGCGCTCGGCTGCTGCTTGGCAGCGCGGGGCAGTGACCGACACAGGTGTAGCCGGGAAGGCTCCGCTGCATTTGACCACGACGGTGAGGGAGCGGTTCGGCGTCGATCCCGACACGTATCTCGATCACGGCTCGGTGGTGATTGCGGCCATTACCAGCTGCACCAACACTTCGAATCCGTCGGTGATGGTGGCGGCGGGGATTCTGGCCAAGAAGGCCGTCGAAAAGGGCCTGACCGTGCCGCCGTGGGTGAAGACGTCGTTGGCGCCGGGATCGCGAGTGGTGACCGATTACTACGCCAAGGCAGGTTTGCTGCCGTACCTTGAAAAGCTGCGCTTCAACGTGGTGGGCTACGGCTGCACCACCTGCATCGGCAACTCCGGTCCGCTGCCGGCCGACGTTTCAAAGAGCATTGACGAGCACGGGCTGGTAGCTGTGAGCGTTCTGAGTGGCAACCGCAACTTCGAGGGCCGCGTGAACGTTGACGTACGGGCCAACTACCTGATGAGCCCGCCGCTGGTGGTTGCGTATGCGCTGGCCGGGAAGATCGGCCACAACTTTGACGCCGATCCCCTGGGCATGGACGAGGCTGGTCAGCCCGTTTTTCTCAAGGACATCTGGCCCACTCAAGCAGAGGTGGCCGAGGCCATTGAAAAAGGATTGTCCAGCGAGAGCTTCCGCCGGGAGTACGCGACGGTGAGCCTGGGCGACACGAACTGGCAGGGGCTGAGCTTTCCGACCGGCGATGTGTACCAGTGGGAGCCGGACTCGACCTACATCCGCAAAGCTCCTTACTTCGACGGGATTACGAAGACGCCTGCGCCGGTGACGGAAATCTCAAGGGCGCGGGTGCTGGCGGTGCTGGGCGACTCAGTGACCACCGACCACATCTCACCGGCAGGCAACATCAAAGCGAACGGGCCGGCGGGAAAATATCTGGCAGAGCACGGGGTGAAGCCGGCGGACTTTAATAGCTACGGGTCGCGGCGTGGCAACCACGAAGTCATGGTGCGCGGCACCTTCGCCAACGTGCGGCTGAGGAACAAACTGGCGCCGGGGACCGAGGGCGGTGTAACGCGCCTGCTGCCGGAGGGCGAGGGAATGTTCATCTTCGACGCCAGCGTGAAGTATGCCGAGCGGGGCGTGCCTTTGATTATTTTGGCAGGAAAAGAGTACGGCTCAGGGTCGTCGCGCGACTGGGCGGCCAAGGGGCCGAAGCTGCTCGGGGTGAGAGCTGTGATCGCCGAGAGCTTTGAGCGGATTCACCGGTCGAACCTGGTGGGGATGGGGATTCTGCCGTTGCAGTTTGAAACAGGGCAGAATGTCGAATCCCTCGGCCTAACTGGCGAGGAGATCTACGACTTTGTCGGCATATCAGAGCTATTGGACGCCAAAAAGAGCTCGGGAAAATTGCAAACATTCATCGCAGGAATCCCCGCCCGAGTGGCAATTGCGCGCGCCCCAGGAGACTTGGGTTTTGAGATCAAGGCGCGCGGGAGGCTCAAGGTCAAGGCCACGGCGGCCGACGGCGCGGCGAAAGAATTCGATGCTTTGGTCCGCATCGACACCCCGCAGGAGATCGAGTACTTCGAGCACGGCGGCATCCTGCAATATGTTTTGCGCCAGTTAGCAGCGAAATAGCGACTCGGCCAAGAGTGGTGGTTTCCCAGGTCTCAAAATCGAGACCTGGGGCACCCGGCTGAGTGGTGGTATACACTCTTCCCATGCGGAACGAATTCACAGCGGTCATTGAGCGCGACGGCGACTGGTTTGTCGCTTGGTCTCCTGAGATTCCCGGCGCCAACGGGCAGGGGCGCAGCGTGGAAGAGTGCCGTGAAAGCTTAGGGGCAGCCATCCAACTGATTCTGGAAGACCGCCGCGAGGATGGGCTTCGCGGGGCTCCAGCAGACGCTCTTCGCGAGACGGTCACCATCCAGTGAAGCGCGAATCGCTGCTGCGCCACTTGCGCTTGCACGGATGCTATCTGAAGCGCGAAGGCGGTTCCCACTCCCTGTGGTGCAATCCGGCGACGGGACAGACGGAAGCAGTTCCTCGTCACACCGAGGTTGCCGATTTGCTCGCGCGGAAGATTTGCCGGGGGTTGTCGGTACCGGAGATTGGGCGGTAGAAGCTCAGGAGAATGGGCTCATTCAAGCAGAAACGCCACTCCTTTGCTCGGAGTGGCGTTTCTTGTGAGCCGATGAGGCGGGTTACTTGCGCCCTGCCGGCGCCTTGGCAGGCCTGGGAGCGGGGCGCTTCGGCTTGGCGGCGGGTGCTTCGGGGGGCGGAGCCGGAAGTGTCTCCTCTTCGCGGGGGGCAAAAAAGCGAACGCCCTCCAGGCTTTGTTCACCAATGACATGCAGGCGCAGGAAGTTGGTGGAACCGGACTTGGTGCGGGTCCCGGCGACGATGGCGATCACCTCGCGGGGCCGGACGTGGCCGCCTTTTTCAAGCAGACTCTCGGCGACATCGACCAGGGCCTCGGTGGTGTTGACCTTGGGGCAGCGAATGGGGGTGGTGCCCCACAGCAGGTTGAGGCGATTGATGGTGACCTCGACCGGGCTGAGCGCGAAGATCGGCGCCGAGGGATGATATTTGGAGAGCTGGCGGGCGGTCGAACCCGACTCGGTGAAGAGCGCGATACCGCGGAGGTCCAGGTCGTCGGCGGCGTGAGCCGTGGCTTCGCAGATGGTTTCGGCGATGGAGAGGTGGGTCCCGCGTTCCCGTGGTACGGCGAAGCTCTGTTCCTTGATGTGATACTCGGCATCGGCCACGATGCGGGCCATCATGGCGACGGCCTCGACGGGGTACTTGCCCACGGCCGACTCGCCGGAGAGCATAACGGCGTCGGTGCCGTCGTAGACGGCGTTGGCCACATCGGAGACCTCGGCGCGAGTGGGTCGCGGGTTCTCGATCATCGACTCCAGCATCTGCGTGGCTGTGATGACCGGCTTGCGGAACTCCGCGGCCCGGCGGATGATGTGCTTCTGGATGGCGGGAACCCTCTCCGGCGGTACCTCGACGCCCAGGTCGCCGCGAGCCACCATGATGCCGTCCGCGACCGTGAGGATGGCGTCCAGGTGCGCGATGGCCTGGGGTTTTTCGAGCTTGGCGATGATCCAGGTCTCGCCGCCGTAGGCGGAGACGCGGTTGCGCACCAGGCTGACGTCCTCCCCGGTGCGGACGAAGGAGACGGCGATGGCGTCGACGCCGTTCTTGAGCGCGAATTCAAGGTCCTCGGTGTCCTTTTCGGTGAGGGAGGGAACGCGCACCGGAATGCCGGGCAGATTGATGCCCTTGTGTTCCCCGAGCATGCCGCCGTTGATGATATCGCAGATGACGTCGCCTCCTTCCACCTCGTGGACACGCAACTCGATGAGGCCGTCGGAGAGCAGGATGTGCGAGCCTTGCTCGACGTTTTCCGACAGGGTCTTGAAGGTGGTGCCCACCAGCGATGCCGTGCCCGGAACCTCGCGCGGCGTGATGGTGAGCCGGTGGCCGGCCTTGAGCAGCACGGGCAGGTGATCCTTCAGCTTGGAGGTGCGGATCTTGGGGCCCTGCAGATCGCCCAGGATACACAGCGGCTTGCGCTCCTCGCGGCTCACCTTGCGGATCATCTGGATCAGCGCCAGCTTCTCCTCGTGGGTGCCATGGGAAAAGTTCAGGCGAGCCACATCGACGCCGGCGCGGACCAGAGCGCGGAAGACAGGCTCGGTGTTGGATGCCGGTCCGAGGGTGACGACGATCTTTGCGCGGCGTTGGGATGGGGATTCGGTCAGACTCAGTTCGAATGCCATTGGGGAACTCCAAAAAACGGCTTGGTTGGGCAAAAAAACCTGTGGATGTATGGCCCGCTTCATTGTACACGGGGGTTGGACCGCCCCCCCGCCATAATCATACGATGCATTGCGGGAGTGCAAGGGTCGGTGCGAAGTGTCACCGGCTGCCGGAAGCCGAATCAGCTTTGCAGGTTGTGGAAACGTTAGCCTGGCGTTCCCGAAAAAGGGCGCCGTTCAGTTCCGCGCCGATGAGGACGCTGAAGGCCGTAATGTAGAGCCAGACCAGGGTGGCGATGCCGGCGCCAAAAGAGCCGTAAAACATGGAATAGTCGGCAATGCGGGTGACATACCAGCCGAAGGCCAGGGTGGCCGGGAACCAGAGGAGTGTGCCGGTGATGGCGCCTGGAGCCACCCACAACCAGTGTTCCTTGCGCCTGGTGCCGAAATGATAAAGGGCGCTGAGGACGGTCACGCTGGTGACCAATGCAACCGACCAACGCACGATTCGCCAAAGGATGAGCACGATGAGGCGCAATTCGTGGCCGGCGTTGTCGATCATCCAGTTCTCGATCTGGTGGCCGAAAACGACCACCAGTGTGGCGAGGGAGAGGGGTACCAGGGCGATGGGAACGAGCAGCATGGCCCGGAGGCGGCGACCCCAAAAGCTCCAATCCTCCAGCGGGAGGCGGTAAGCGCGGCGAAAGCCCTCCATCAGCGACAGCATCGTGCCCAGACCGGCAAAGACAGAGAGGCTGGCGGCCGACAGAATTAGCTGGCTGGAGTGGAAGCGCCGGCTGAGAACGTAAGACTGCAGCAGGTCCATGGAGTCGGCGGGCAGGATTTGTTCGAAGGCGCCGCGGATTTCGCCCACAAGAGTAGTTCCCTCGGGCACCTGGGCCAGCAGCGTGGTGATGACCAGAAGCGCCGGAAACAGCATGAGCATACCGGAATAGGCCGCGGCCTTGGCCGTGTTGATCACGTCGTTGGCAAGGGCCTGAGCCGCAGCAGTCCGGAGCTTGGCAAGAAACCTGATCATGCGAGTCATGGCAAGAGTAGAGCATTTCCGGGGATTCCGGCTATAGGTCTTTGCGGCTGGGTGGACGGGATAAGCTGCCGGACAGGCACGCAGGAGAGGCCGGCGTGCCGAAAGCGCCTGACGGCCCGGAACGAAACGTTTATCATGGTCGAGCAATGAGAACTTCCTCCATTCGCTCTCTTCAGATGCTGCTATGTCTGTTGTTTACCGCGTGTAGCTGCCTGTCGGCCGCGGCCCAGGCCAGGCCCGTACCCAACCCGCAATTGGCGTCGAAGGAATTGAATGCGCGGGTTGAGACGCTGCTGAAGAAGATGACGCTGGAGGAGAAGATCGGGCAGCTGGTGCAGTATTCGGTGGGATACGCGACCGGCCCCGGGGCCTCGAATCTGCACTATGACGAGTTGGTGGCCAAGGGGCAGTTGGGATCGATGCTGAATGTGGTGGACGAGGAGGCGACGAACCACTATCAACACATTGCGATGGAGAAGTCGCGGCTGCACATTCCAATCCTCTTCGGGCAGGACGTGATCCACGGTCACCGGACGATATTCCCGGTGCCGCTGGCGTTGGCGGCCAGCTGGGATCCGGCGGCGGCCGAGTTGGTGGCGCGTCATGGGGCGGAAGAAGCCCGCGCCGACGGCCTGGCCTGGGTCTTCTCGCCGATGGTGGACATTGCGCGCGATCCACGGTGGGGCCGCATCGTCGAGTCCAGCGGCGAGGACCCTTACCTGGGTTCGGCGATGGCGCGCGCCTTTGTTAAGGGCTACCAGCAGGACGATCTTTCCAGGCCGGACTCCGTTGCGGCATGCGTGAAGCACTTTGCCGCTTACGGCGGGGCGATTGGCGGGCGCGATTACAACGCCGTGGACATGAGCGAAATCACTTTGCGGCAGGTGTACCTGGAGCCCTATCACGCCGCGGTCGAGGCGGGCGCGGCCACGCTTATGAGCTCGTTCAACTCGATCAACGGGATTCCCGCGACTGCCGACCCGTTTACTTTGACGCAGATACTGCGCAAGGAATGGGGTTTTGACGGCTTTGTGGCCTCCGACTGGGGCGCGGTGGCGGAGCTGATCAACCACTCCATCGGGGATGGCCCCACCGTGGCGAGAAAGGCACTGGAAGCCGGCGTGGATATGGATATGGAGGGCAACCTTTACGGGACGGTGATCGCGGCCCAGGTGCGCGCGGGCAAGATTCCCGAGAGCGTGGTGGACGAGGCGGCGCGGCGCGTTCTGCGGGTGAAGTTTGCGCTCGGTCTGTTCGATCGCCCCTACACCCCCCAGGGGCCGGCTTACGAGGCCACGCCGGAGCGCCGCGCCGCGGCCCGCAAGGTGGCGGAAGAGACCTTTGTTTTGTTGAAAAACGACCCGGTGGAGGGAGTGGGGACGCTGCTTCCGTTGACTGCCAAGGCCAAAAAAGTTGCCCTGATCGGGCCGCTGGCCGACAACCGGCAGGAAATGCTTGGGGCATGGGCGGTGACGGGCGACCCGAAGTATGCGATCACGCTGAGGACGGCGCTCGGAGAGCGGCTGGGAGACCGGCTGCTTTACGCGCAGGGATGCGATCTGCTGAGTGGCGAGGACGCGAACGTGCTGAAACGGGTGAACTTCAACGGTCCTGAAGCCGCCGATGAACACTGGCCCGTGCCGGATGACGCCAGAACCATCGCCGCTGCGGTGGAGACGGCAAAGAAGGCCGATGTGGCGATTCTGGCGCTTGGCGAGCCTGCCAACTGGATGGAGGGCGAGGCATCGAGCCGCGCGACGCTGGGGTTTACCGGAGCGCAGGAGCAGTTGCTGGAAGCTGTGGTGGCCACCGGCAAACCGGTGATTCTGGTCGTCTTGGCTGGACGTCCGCTGGAGTTGAAGTGGGCCGGCGGGCATGTGCCCGCGATTCTTGAGGCCTGGAGTCCGGGCGTCGAGGCCGGGCACGCTGTGGCCGATGTGCTGTTTGGCGACGTAAACCCTTCAGGGAAACTTCCGGCGAGTTTTCCCAGGGCTGTTGGCCAGGAACCTCTTTATTATGCTCAGCTTCCGACGGGGCGGCCGGCGCATGGGGATTTGAGCCATTTGCCGCGGAATCCGGAAGAGAAGTTCGTGTCGCGGTACATGGACGAGGAGAATTCAGCGCTGTTTCCGTTTGGGTGGGGACTGAGTTACACGCGGTTCAGCTACACGCAGCCGACGATCAGCCGCGCGGAGGTTCCGGTGCGGGAGGTGGTGGCGCAGGAGGGGAAACCGGTGGTTACGGTGGGTGTGGAAGTGAGAAACACCGGGAGCGTGGCGGGCACGGAGGTGGTTCAGCTCTATATCCGGAACACGGCGGCGAGCGTGGAGCAGCCGGTGCGGGAGCTGAAAGGCTTTGCGCGCGTACAACTTGCGCCCGGCGAGCAGAAACACGTGGAGTTTCCACTGGGTTTCGACGAGCTGAGTTTCTATAACGCCGAGATGCGACGGACGGTGGAGCCGACGACCTATACGATCTGGGTTGGGGGGAGTTCGTTGGCTACGGCAGAGACTAGTTTGCAGGTGGAGTGAAGGACGGAATTGATCTTATCCCGGCAGATAAAAGTGTTCACGGCAACGGCTCCTGGCGGTAGAGTTGCGCCGTGTGGCGCATGGTGACGATCATCGCCATCGCGAACATGCCGGCCGCTGCTATCGTTCCTCCCAAATCAAAGAGCAGTATTTTGTGCCCGAACAAGGTCGAGTATGGACTGCGCAGCAGCGCCAGGTTGCCGATAATCAGCAGAATACGAATCTCCGTGGGACCGAAGAAGCCTTGCGAGAGTTCAAAACACGACAAAGTGTATGTGGCAAGGTAGCTCTCGCTCGACAGCAGAAGAAACGCTACCAGCATCGCGATGGCCGTCTGCCAGTGCAGAAGTCCGGAGTAGCCGAGTCCGCACATCAGCGCGACCGATCCAAAGATATCCACCATGTGATCCACGTAGAAGCCATAGCGCGGACGTTGTTGCCGGCGGATGCGGGCCAACGTGCCATCCATGCTGTCTCCGAGCCAGTTGAGCGCCAGGCACAGAATCACCAGAAGCAGAGCGTAGCGGTTGTAACGCGACAATGCATAGCAGATTCCAGCTCCAACTTGCGCGCCCAGACCGAGTAAAGTGAGCTGGTCCGAGGTGAGCCAGATCGGTGCACGCTCCGCCATCCACTGCAAAGCGCGCTTCTCAATCGAAGCTGTCAGCGCCAGGTTTACCCGGCGCGCCGGTGCAAATACCGCTTCATCATTCGTTGTGACTGATTTGGCATTCATCGTATTCGTATTCATCGGGGTGTCCTTTCCAATTGCTGGCTTTCTCGCCGAAATTCAGTGCCTCGACCAAACTGGCCTGGATCAAACTATTTGCGCAGCGCATTGCATGTAGAGCGCAATGTGAACTGCAACGATTCACGTGGGACGCTCTCCACAAAGGGCCCGACCGCCCAGCCGAGGCCGGTTGGAATTGAACGTGTGAGCGAGACCGACTCGATCTGCATGTAAAGTCCGCCGTCTCGCTCCTCGTAGCTCCAGTAGGTATCCAAACGCCACAGAAAGCCGTGCTCCTGGTCGGAATTCAGAGCGCGCTCGGCGCCAGTGCCGGGCGAGTCGATCTCGGAGATCCGTGTGCTTTTGGAGATGCTGTATCCGTGCTGCGCATCCAGTCGTCCAAAGGTGATGTCGTAGGTGGTATCCATCACCACCGTGATGCCGTGCAGCTGGCGTACCCGCATCAATACCTGGAAACGGTCATCATGCTGTGAGAGCACGCTTGCCTGAAGCACCTGCGGGTAAAAGTGTTGAGGATAGGCGTTGAAATCCCTCATCAGCCGCTCAAAATCCGCAGCTTTGGCTCCAGCGGCAAACGCCGTACCGCGCCAGTGGTGCAGCAGTGCTCCTGGCAAAACTGCACCAGTGGAAGGCGTGATCTGGTCGACGATCAACTCTCCGCGGCGCAGGCGTGCCTCGCTTTGCGGAGCAGAAGCCACGGGAGCGAGGAAGGCATTTTGTGACCGATGCTGTTGAGCGAGGCGCGATTCAACCGTCCTGATATACGAGTTGAAAGCTGAAACGGCCGCAAGCGGGGGATCTGCCACAACCGGGCGGGGAACGGCCACAAAGAGCAACAGGGGCAATAGGATCTGGAGCCCGCAGCTGCGGGAGAGTGCTCGGAAATCTGTGAATCGGCGATGCATCATGAGCTGGACGTTACTCCGCACCGGCCGCGAAGGCAATGCATGGAAGGTCACCCGTTGGCAATTGTTTCTCACTCGGCAAGTGATTGAAGTAATTAGACTTGTGAGAAGTTGTACTTTGCGGAACGGTTTAGGATTGAACTCGCCATCGAATACAATGGACAAAAGACATGACGGATCACACGAGAGATTTGCGACCGGCCCGGCGCTATCGCTTCGGAGCATTTGAAGCAGACGCTGCCACGGGAGAGCTTCGCAGGCAGGGTGTCCTCGTCAAGTTGAACGCGCAGCCCTTCCAGGTACTATTCATGCTCCTGGAGCGATCCGGCGAACTGCTGACTCGCGAGGAAATCTGCCGAGAGCTGTGGCCCGGCGGAACTTTCGTCGATTACGAACACGGCGTGAACTCAGCGGTAAATCGCATCCGCGAAGCCCTCGGAGATACGGCGAGCAACCCGAGATTCGTTGTGACCCTGGCCCGCCGCGGCTATCGCTTCGTGGCTCCTGTTGAACGGATCGGCCCCAGTGAAAATCCGTCACTCCCAGTGGTGGAATACCCATCCCCGGTGGCGACGGAGCAGGGTTCGGGGGAGCAACGGCGAGTTCCGGCGGAGCCTGAGAGCAAACTTCGCAACCGGATTTTGGCCTCCCCGCAGGAGCTTCCGAAAGCCTCGTACCGAGTTGTGCAGACGCTCTTCGTCCTGTTGCAGTTCATGTACCTGGGCTTCTATGTTGGGGCGCTGGCAAATCTGGCGGAGATAGAAGATCTCTTCTCAGCACTGCCGAAAGCAACCCAGGCACTTGTTGTCCTGATCGTGACTGCCGCGATCCTGATTCCTGTCCGTGCCTTCGTGCTCTGCGCTGTGCTCTTCCATGCGCCCGGAGTACGCGAAAAATTCCTCAAGATCTGGCCGTTTCTGCTCCCCCTCGATGAGCTATGGTCGATCGCGCCCTTCCTGCTTTTGCACCACATCAATTTCGGACTGGCACTCGCGTGCACGACGCTTCTC
This sequence comes from Occallatibacter sp., assembly GCA_036404455.1. GTDB lineage: Bacteria > Acidobacteriota > Terriglobia > Terriglobales > Acidobacteriaceae > Telmatobacter. Next base: position 11,277 of record DASWZM010000007.1, read on the forward strand.
GTCTATTCGCCCTTTGCTCAGCGCTCGCTGGTCCTGATGGGCGCGGGCGGGGTTGACAAGTGAAATCTCAGCAACTGTCCGCTGAAGTCAGCGATGGGGTGGGCGGTTACCTCTCAATGACGGGGAAGCCGAATTCCGAGAGAGTTAGACTTTCACTCAATTGTTGCGGAGCGCGATCATGGGGTTGACGCGTGAGGCTCTGCGGGCGGGGATGTAGCCGGCCAGCAGGGCTACGGTTCCGATGAGGAGAACCATGGCGGCAAACGCAACCGGGTCAGTGGGCGTTGTCTTGAAGAGCAGCGCGGCGATGGCCCTGGAGACAAAGAGGGACGCGATTGCGCCTAAGGCAATGCCGATGAGGGCGAGGCGGAGGGTCTTGGCGATGACGCTGAGTTGCACTTGGGCCATGGTTGCGCCCAGCGCCATGCGGATGCCGATCTCCTGGGTGCGCTGGGTGACGGAGTAGGAGATGACGCCGTAGATGCCGAGGGCGGCGAGAATGAGCCCGAGCGCGGCGAAAGAGGCAACCAGCAGCATGAAGAACTGGCGCGGCGAGTTGGCGTGATCCACGAGCTTCTGGATGGGACGGAACTCGGCGGCGGGCTGTTTGGGGTTGAGTTCGCGCAGCGCCGTCAGAACGCTGGTGGCCATGGTGGCCGGGGGCAGGCTGGTGCGGATGACGAGTTGGGCTGAGCTCGGGCCCTGCTGGCTTGCGGGATAGTAGATCTGCCAGCCGGTGTCGCCTTCGGCGCTTTCTTCGTGGACATCGTCGACGACGCCGACGACGCGGACGTCCCCGCCGTTGCCGTTTCCAAGCACTTGGCCCACGGCGCTGCCGTCAGGCCAGTTGGCGTAGTTGGCGAGGAAACGGGCGTAGGCCTTATCGATCAGGACGACGTTTTCGCTTTTGGGTCCGTCGTCCCAGGTGAAATCGCGGCCGCTGAGCCGGGTGCCCATGGCGCGCAGGTATCCCGGAGTGACGACATATACGAGAGGGCCCGTTTGCAGGCCGTCGGGCGGTTTGACGCCTTTAGGGAAAGGAGTGCCCCAGGAGCGGTTCTGGCCGAGGGGCAGGTAGTCCGCGATGCCGGCAGCCTGAACGCCTGGAATGGAGCCGACGCGGGCCAGGATTTGCTGGAAGACGGCGATGCGTTTCTGCGTGGTGGCAAGGTCAGTGGGAGCGCTGTCGTCGTAATCGACCATGACGGCGGCTGCGTGTTCGGGCTGGAAACCGAGATCCACATCGAGGACCTTCGTGAAGCTGCGCAGCAACAGACCGGCGCCGACCAGCAGCACGCAGGCCAGAGCAACTTCAGTAACGACGAGCGCGGAGCGGAGGCGCTCGTGCTTGCGGCCCTGGCCTGCGCCAGAGCCGGAGTCCTTGAGGGTCTCCTGGAGATTGCCTGAGGCCATGCGCAGGCCGGGGACGAGGCCGAAGAAGACGGCGGCGAAGACGGCGATGAGGGCGGTCCAGCCGAACGCGGAGCCGTCGATGCGGAGCGTGCTGAGCAGGGGCAGTGCGATGGCGCCCTGATGGCCGAGCCAGGCGAGGAGACCGGCAGCAAGGACGAGGCCGCAGAGGGCTCCGGCCGCGGAGAGGATGAGGCTCTCGGTGAGCAACTGGCGCACGATGCGGGCGCGGGTGGCGCCGAGAGCGGTGCGCATGGCGAACTCCTTGGCGCGGGAAGCGGCGCGGGCGAGGAGGAGGTTGGAGAGGTTGACGCAGGCTATGAGAAGGATGCCGCCGACAGCGGACCAGAGGACGACGAGCGAACGGCGCAGCCTTCCGCTTACGTAGTCCTTGAGCGGGACGGGGACCACTTCGTCCTTGTATTGGCCGCAGGACTGCGGGTACTTGTTGTTCCAGCACATGCGGGGCGCGACGGCGGATGCATCCTGCTGGGCTTGCGCGAGCGAGACGCCGGGCTTGAGCCGGCCGATGAAGGTGATGATGTTGCCCCAGTCGCGCGGAGGGCCATAGAGGTTGAGCGGCGTAATGGCGTCGACCTTGGCGCCGGGCGAGAACACCGCGCCGAAGTCAAAGGTCTTCGGCAGTACGCCGATGACGGTGGTCTGGCGGCCGTTCATCTCGAAGGCTTTTCCCACGATGGCGGGGTCGGCATTGAACTGGCGGCGCCACCATGCGTCGCTGAGCAGCACCACCGGCGCCGCTCCGTTGCGCGCGTCGTCCGGAGTGAAGACTCGGCCCCTGGCGGGCTGCACGCCGAGCACCTGAAAGAAATTGGCGATGACGTCGATGCTGGTGGCGAAAATGGGCGCGCCGCCGCCGATGCGAAGGCTCAGATTGTCCGGGCTCGAAAAAGCGAAGTAGCCGGTCACGTCCTGAAAGGAATGGCTCTGCATGCGGAAGGTATCGTAGGCATCGGTGGAATAGGTTGCGCAGGAGAGCCCGCACTTGGTCGGCGGCGGCGCGATCCAGACCAGCTGCTGGGCTGCGGGGAAGGGCAGCGGGCGGAGCAGCAGCGTGTTGACCACGCTGAAGACGGCGATGTTGGCGCCAATGCCGAGGGCGAGGATGAGGACGGCAACGAGCGTGAAACTGCGATCCCGGCTGAGCGTGCGGATGGTGTACTTGAGGTCCTGCAGGAGAATGTCGAGTTTCATAATTCCTCTCGCCTCGCGGTGTTTGTCTTTCGCCTGATCCACGCCGCCGAAGCGGACGAGGGCCTGGCGGCGGGCTTCAGCAGGGGTGAGCCCACGCTGAAGGTTTTCTTCGATGGCCAGCTCAAGATGGGCGGCTATCTCGGCTTCGAGGTCGGCATCGAGCTGAGGTTTTTGAAAAAAGGAAAATACGCGGTTCAACGCTTCCCGCAGAGCGCCCATCACAGGCCTCCCTCCGCGGGCATGGCCAGCACGCGGCCCATTACGTCAGACAATCGCTGCCAGTGGGCGGCGTCTTTTGCGAGCTGCTTTCGTCCGCCACGGGTGATGGAATAGTACTTCGCCTTGCGATTGTTGTCGGAGGTTCCCCATGCGGCGGCGATCCATCCCCGCTGCTGCAGCCGGACGAGTGAGGCGTAGATGGTTCCCTGGTTGAGCAGGACCTCGTCTCCACTCGCCTGCTCAATGCGCCGGGCAATTCCGTAGCCGTGCTGAGCGCCCATGGCAGCCAATGTTTGCAGCACCATCAAGTCCAGGGTGCCTTGCAACAGGTCGAGCTTTGACTCGCCCATCCGACCCTCCTGTGTTCATGCCACATCAGTATGGCATGAGATTCTGTGGGATTGCCACGGGAAAAGAAAGGGCAAGGGAGGCCGATTGGCGGCAGGCAGTCCATCAGGCTGAGGCGTGCTTCTGACGACGGACGCCGGAGGCGTGTTCCTGCCGATTTGGCAATGGCCGCTCTTCTCTCACCGGATTTAGAAAGCGTGGTCCGCGGCAGGCGAAAAATCCCGGGGATGGGCGAAATGTTCTTCCCGGCTCGGCTGCTGCCGATATGGCACAATGTTTCATCTGGGGGATGGGCCGATGAGTATGGCGCGCATGCGGGGGCAGGACAGAGTGGGATGGGGTTTGGCTGGGGCGGTGGTTGCGGCCTTGGTGCTGAGCGCGCAAACGGCAAATGCGCAGGGAAAGGGATTCACGATCGAGCAGGCTCTGAGCGCTCCTTTTACCGAGGCTCTGCGTGCCGCTCCTTCGGGCGGGCGGCTGGCATGGGTGGCGAACATCGGCGGCCGGCGCAACTTGTGGGTGGCCGAGCCGGCGGTGGATGGCAAAAGCTACGTCTCCCGCCAAATCACGCACTACAGCGACGACGACGGGCAGGAGATCAATACCGCGCAGTGGACGGCCGACGCCGCGTCGATCGTTTATGTGCGCGGCGATGGCGCGCAGGGCGAAGGCCATCCGGTGCCCAATCCTGCATGGTTCCCCAAGGGTGCACAGCAACAGTTGTGGGTGGTCAGCGCGGAGGGCGGCGAGCCCCGCCTGCTGGGCGAAGGGCACGCGCCCGCGGTGTCCCCGGACGGCAAGCAACTGGCCTACGCGCTCAAAGGTCAGGTGTGGCTGCTGCGCCTGGACGATGCAAAAGCCAAGCCGGAACAACTGCTGCAAACGCGCGGCTCCGCGGAGGGTTTGCGCTGGTCTCCCGACGGCACGCGGCTGGCATTTGTGAGCGCGCGCGGCGACCACAGCTTCATCGCCGTCTATTCCGCGGCGTCCGGCGCGGTCGCCTATCTTGACCCTTCGACCGACCTGGACAGTAACCCTGTTTGGTCGCCGGACTCGACGCACATCGCTTTTCTGCGCATTCCGCCGGACAAGGACGCGTTGCTCTTTGTGGCTCATCGCACCGCCTTGCCCTTGTCGATTCGCGTTGCGGAAGTGACAACCGGCGATGCGCGTGAGGCGTGGCGCGCGGCTGAAGGCGTGGGCAGCGCCTTCCGCGAAACCGACTCGCTGGACCAGTTGCACTGGACGGTTGGCGACCGCATCGTTTTTCCCTGGGAGCGCGAAGGCTGGCTTCATCTCTATGCGGTGCCTGCATCGGGCGGGACAGCTACCGAGCTCACGCCGGGCAATTTTGAAGTTGAGCATGTGTCTCTCAGCGGCGACCGCAAGACGCTGGTCTTCGACTCCAATCAGAATGACATCGACCGGCGCCATGTGTGGCGGGTGAACTTTGCCGCGGATGGGGCCAACAGCGCAGCGCAAGCGGTGACGTTGGGAGACGGCATCGAGACACAACCCGTGGTAGCGAGCGACGGTGTGACCGTGGCCGTGTTGCGCTCCGATGTGCGCTTGCCCATTCGCGCCGCGGTGGTGGAGAGCGGGCATCTGGTCGACCTTGCTCCGCAGGCGATCCCCGCGGATTATCCTTCGACCCGCTTTGTAACTCCGCAGCAAGTCTTCTTTCCCGCCGCCGACGGGCTGGAGCTTCACGGCCAGTTATTTCTGCCCGAAGGAATTAAGGGGGGGGCACGGCGGCCGGCGATGGTCTTCTTCCATGGCGGTTCACAACGGCAGATGCTGCTTGGCTGGCATTACATGGAGTATTACTCCAATGCATATGCGATGAACCAATACTTGGCCAGCCTCGGCTATATCGTGCTGAGCGTGAATTACCGGAGCGGCATCGGCTACGGACTCAACTTCCGCGAAGCGCTGAATTATGGCGCATCCGGTGCAAGCGAATTCAACGATGTGATGGGCGCGGGGCTGTATCTGAAAGGCCGGCCCGACGTGGATGGAACACGCATCGGCTCCTGGGGCGGCAGCTATGGAGGTTACCTGACGGCGCTGGCGCTGGCTCGCGCATCGAATCTTTTTTCCGCCGGCGTTGACATACATGGCGTTCATGACTGGAATGCGGAGTTGCCGACGTTTTCGCCAAATTACGACCCGCGCGAACGGGCGGATGTGGCGCGACTGGCCTTTGAGTCCTCACCGATTGCTTCAGTGGCCACCTGGCGCTCACCGGTGTTGCTGATCCATGGCGACGATGACCGCAACGTGCCCTTTGCCGAGACCGAATTGCTGGTCGATGCTTTGCGCCGGCAGAAAGTCGACTTCGAGGAACTGATCTTCCCGGACGAGATTCATGACTTCCTTCTGCGCCGGGACTGGGTGCGCGCTTACGAGGCAAGCGCGGAGTTCCTGGGCCGCAAGCTGGGCGCGGCCGCCAATCTTCAACGCTGACTAGGTATCTGACCGCTTTTTGTTGTACGAAAATTGGGTGCCCCACCCTCGGCGCGTCTCTGTTTTTGCGCCTAGGGTGGGATACCGCAGCACTCAATCGCCACGCACGAAATCACGCGGTCAGAGACCTAGCGCAGAAGGGCTGAGGCGGCCCACAGAATGGGGGCCTGGCCGTGGAAGTCGCCCGTGCGGCGCTTGCGCTCAAGGTAATACTCCAGGTCGTTCTGCTTGCCGGTGCCTTCGCAGACGCTGGTGACATCGTTGTTCTGGTCAATGTATCCGGCGACGGCGATCCAAGCCTTGCGGGCGGCGGGTGCGTAGGTGTTGGCGTCGAGCCAGCCGTTCTTGACCCCGGTGATCATGGCGAAGGTGAACATGGCGGAGCTTGAACTCTCAGGCCATGCTTCTTCATGATCGATGAGCTGGCGCCACATTCCGTCCTTTCCCTGGTAGCGGAGCAGGGCGGCCATCATGGCCTGGTAACCCTTGATGATGCGGGCCCGCTGGGGATGGCCGGGCGGGAGGTCGCGGAGGATTTCGGCCATGCCGGCGGCTACCCAACCGTCGCCGCGGCCCCAGAAGAAGGGCACGTCGGGGGCGTGGAAGAAGAGTCCGTTGGGCTGCTGAAGCTTGTCGAGATAGGTGACCATTTCGAGGGCGTCGCGGTCGAGATATTTGCGGTCGCCAGTGGCGCGGAAGGCTTCAAGCTGCAGGATGGTGAGCATATACATGTCGTCGATCCAGTAGCGGGTTTCGGCGGAAAGGCCGTCGGGTTGCGGGTTCTCCCATTGGCGGTCGGCCCAGGATTGGCCGTAGGCGAGATACTTCGAGTCTTTGGTTTCAATGGCGATTTCGAGAGGGATGATCCCGAAGATGGAGTCGTCTACGTGATGGCGGACGGGAATGCGGTCGGCCTCGGGCTGGCCAGGCATGAGGGGTTCAAATTTTTTGACGAGCCGGGTTCGCAGGGCGTCATCGTGGGTGAGTTGCGCGAAGGTGAAGGCGCCGTACCAGGTGGCGACTTCGCCGTAGAAGATGGTTCCGCTTCCCTGATGGAGGCTGGTGACGAAATGCTCGGCGACCCGCTTGCCGACCTCTTGCGGAGAGCTGCCGGCGGGCCAGTTGGCGAAAGGATCGGTCTGCGCGACGGCGGTGGCGGATGCGGCGGGGAGGAGCAAGGCCAGGGCGGCGAGCTTCAAAAGGGCGTTCATCTTATTCATATTCCCCTTCCATCGATTGAATTGTTTCAGCCGCAATTGCGTTTTCGGATTCAGGGCTGCGGGCAAGTATACCGCCAGCCGCCGGGTCAAGGTCTTTCTTTGCCGGGCCTTGGAGTCGGGACCCATGTGGGCCTTAGTGTGGATGGTATTTCGACGGCCAACGTGCGGTCGAACGGCGCACTGCACGATGCCTATCCGTCTTCAGAGGGAATATCCGAGACCAAGGTTACGGCATTCAATAACAATGCCGAATTCGCGCAGATCGGCGACGTGACCTTCACCACAAAAAGCGGAACCAACAAATGGTACGGAAGCGCATTCGAGTGTTTTCAAAATGCAGTGTTCCAATGTAATGATCGCCAGCCAGGACCATATCGCGCAGGGTTTGAGAGAGCTGTACAAGTTCGATCTAGACCCGCGCGTCAGCCTGGCCTGCCGGCCTTTCAGCAACGACAAGACCTTGATTCGCGGGCTTCGGCATCTTTGCCGTAACCACGATGAACCCGATGTCATTCAACAACGCGGGCAACCCCACCTCCAATCTGCTTACCAATATGAATTCGCCGAGCGGCGCTAACGGTAGGCTGGGAATGGTGCCGGCGGCGGGGCGATTCTCCGTCCGGATTGCGGCGCCGGAAATCCCTATCAGCGCAGCCCTGGATACTACTTCAACATCAACGTCTTCAACCACGCGAACTTCGCGCCGCCGCAGATGAACATCAGCAATTCGGGTACGTTCGGCGCGCTGAACGCGGTGCTGCCGCAAGGCTCGGGCGGGAACCGCACCGGACAGGCCGCGCTCAGGCTCGACTTCTAGATTCGATCTTTCACTTATCCAGGCTGGCGATACGGGTGCCAGCCTGCTTTTTCCCTGATCCACACATGGCTAAGGGCAGCAGCGTGGAGCGCGAAATTCGCGCTTCTTTCATGGGGAAAACGATGCTAACTGGACTCTTCTCCGGTCTGAATCCGGTTCCTGCTTTCCCAGGTCTATCCGCCGCCACACACAAATCCTGGGGCAGCGGGCAGGTGTTTCCTCAGGGGCCAAAACCCGCACCCTGGAAAGATGGGCTTATTCAGAGATTTCCTAGTGACGTTCGGCTGCCCTGCCCGCCAATGTGATTTCGTGGTTTGCCTGCGCCAGCAGTTCATGGGCCCTAGCCGCATGGCCACCCACGTCGCACTCGTTGGTCTGCTGCGCGGTAGCGACTTTGGCGAGGGCCTGGTCGATGAGAAGCTGCGCGGCGTTCAGGTTCGGGAACCGGTTTGGATTCACGTCCTGGGCAATGGTTACGCCGCTAGCGATAAGTCCGAGAACCAGCGCACCGCTCAAAAGTACATTGCGAAGTTTCATGAAGATACCTCCAAGACAAGACTTTACCAGACTGCGGTGAATTCCGTGAGAAAAGCCCGGTTGGTTCAGGATGGCTGCACCCACCGGCCTGGTTTATGAAGGCTTGTGCATTCCCAAGTCGTCCGGCGCGGCGGACGAGGGGCACCCAGCTCTCAAGCCGGTTCGGGCATAACGAAAATCAGGCCCCCGGACAGATCTGGTGCGGCGTAGCGGGCGACATCAGAGTAATTCGACCATTCGTGGAAGCCTCTGCTGCCGCCGTGAAACAGATAGACCACGGGGAGTTTCTGGCCGGGGACGAGCTTTGCCGGGAGAAAGACGCGGTAGGGCATGTTGCGCTTGAGGGCTGCTGAAAAGAAGCTCACATCCTGCATGGTGACGCCGGGAGCGAGGCGGGGATGGTCGGGCTGGGTTTGCTGCGTTAGACGGCAGCCGGCGAGAGAAAGGGCGAAAACGCCGAGGGCTCGGAGCTTTGAGCGGAGAAATTGCGTTTTCTTCATGGAGAAAACGATTCTGGCTCGACTTATCAGTGGTCCGGGCGGGTACACTGTCGAGACACAGGAGGCGGTGACAATGCAGACACGAATTCAGGGCACGACCATGCCCGTGCTGGATGTGCAGCTTGATCCCAACGAGAGCGTGTATTCAGAGAGCGGGGAGCTCTCGTGGATGACCAGCTCGATTCAAATGACGACGCACACGCAGATGGGAGGGGGCGGCGGGCTGTTTGGGATTTTGAAGCGAGTGGCCGGCGGCGGCAGCCTTTTCATGACCGAATACCGGGCCTACCAGTATCCAGGCGAGGTTTCGTTCGCGACCAAGGTGCCGGGACACATTGTTCCTGTGCAGGTGGGTCCGGGGGCGGAATACATGGTTCACCGGCACGGGTTTCTGTGCGCTACGGACCAGGTGACCATCGGCGTGGGCTTCCAGCAGTCGCTGGGGGCGGGCATCTTTGGCGGCAACGGTTTTTTGTTGCAAAAGCTGGCCGGGCAAGGAACGGCGTGGCTGGAGTTGAGTGGCGAGCTGATTTTGAAGAATCTGGCTCCGGGCGAGGTTCTGCGGGTGCATCCGGGGCACGTGGGGGCGTTCCAGGCGTCGGTGGCGTTCCAGATCACGATGGTTCCAGGGTTGAAGAATGCGATCTTCGGCGGGGATGGGATTTTTCTGGCGGTGCTGCAAGGGCCGGGGACGGTGTGGCTGCAAACGCTGCCGATTTCGCGCTTGGCGCACCAGATCGGGGAATATTTGCCACGCGGCGAGGCGCGGCAGGTGGGACCCGCGGCGGGTGGCGCGCTGCTGGGCGGCATCGTGGGGTCAATTCTGGGCGGGGACCAGTAACGGCAGATGACAGATGACAGCGGTCAGTTGTCAGAGGTCAGTGGCCGGGTAGCCAGGTGTGAGCGCATCCCAGGTTTCGTGCGCCGTGCCGGACGAGACCCGGCATGCCGGCTTAAACTGGCATATTGCCGGAAATTTCTCAATCCGGCTTGCAGGAATTCCGCGCATGACCCAGTCGTCCGGCAATCGGGGCAGTCTTCGCAGCGACATTGTCTTCGCGTTTGCTCTTGGCCTGGCCTGCACCCTGGCGTGGCTGGTGCGGGACGTGCTCATGCTGCTGTATGTGAGCGCGCTGTTTGCCGTGGTGCTGACGCCCGTGGTGAAATTCACCGCGCGGCTTCGGATTGGCCGTTGGCAACCGTTCAAGGGTACGGCCATTTTTTTTCTTCTGCTGGCGATGGCCGCCGCGTTGACTGGCTTCGGCTTTCTGGCTTTGCCCCCGGTTATCCGGGACCTGCAGGAGTTCGCCAGGGAGATGCCCGTGCGGTTGCCCGCGCTGCTGGAGAAGCTGAGGCATCTTCCCTTTGCGCAAAACCTGAATACTTACGCGATCAGTTCCCGGTTTCAGGATCTTGTCAGCAATGCGGCCACTTATCTTCTCCTCTCTGTCAGGGATTGGGCGGGGAGGCTGATGGATGCCGTCATGGGCTTCATCCTTACGGTATATTTCGTTCTGGATGGCGAGCACGCCTACGGCTGGTTTCTTTCCTTTTTCCCGCCCGCGGGCCGCGACCGGCTTGACAAGACCTTGCGGCGGGCACAGGTCCGCATGGAGAAGTGGCTGCTGGGCCAAGGCAGCCTGATGCTGATCCTTGGAGTGCTGAGCACAGTAGTCTATCTGTCGCTGCACGTTCGCTATGCTTTTGCGCTGGGCGTGCTGACCGGATTGCTGAACATCATCCCGGTGCTGGGCGCTGCCGTCAGTATGTCGCTGGCGTTGGTGGTGGCAGCGATCGACTCCTGGGGCCGGGTGCTGGGAGTTGCCATCTTTTACGCCGTTTATCTGCAGGTCGAAAACTCATACCTGACTCCCCGCATCATGAGGAACAGCGTAGGCCTGCCCGGCCTGGGAATCCTGGTGGCCTTGCTGCTGGGCTCCGCGCTCGGAGGTGTGCCTGGAGCGCTTGTCTCGGTTCCTACCGCTGTGCTGGTCGCCGTACTTTTGGACGAGTACCTGGTGGACAAGAAGGCGGGTGATGAAAACGGGTCACAGGGTTAATGGAACTGGCGGCGTTAGCGGAATTCGTGACCGGTGGACGGGCCGATGGGAGAGCGAAAGACTTTCCTGGCTGGGGTTTTTGCGGCTTTCGACCTGGTTTTGAGTGTTTCCGGCGTTTCAGATTGCGCGGGAATCGGGAACTGCGGCGGGGTGGAGTAGGCCGGGAAAGCGGCGTTTGGCACCCATTGTGGTATCGTTGCGTCTATAGGGTGAGCGGCCTGTTTCCCCAAGGGCTGCCCCGGTGGTGTGTGTGTCTCGATTCTTCCAGCGCTCTGTATTCGTGGTTTCCGTAGCGATCTTTGCCGCCCTCGGCCTTGGTTTTGGGCTGGGCCAGTTCGGTCTGTTTGGCGTTCATGCCGGCGGCCAGCAGGATGGCGCCTATCGCCAGATGCGCGTTTACGCCGAGGTGCTCAAGAAGGTCCAGACCGACTACGTGACCGAGCCCAACATCAACGACGTGAGCGTGGGCGCGCTTCACGGGCTGCTGGAGTCGCTGGACTCCGATTCCAGCTACCTGTCTGCGACTGAGTACAAGATCTACAAGGAGCGTCCCACCAGCGGCGTGGCCCAGGTGGGAATCAACGTGTCCAAGCGTTTCGGCTACGCAACCGTGGTCAGCGTGGTCCCCGGTTCGCCCGCGGACAAGGAGCACCTTTCCGACGGCGACGTCATCGAGTCCGTCGGCGAAGAGTCCACCCGCGAGCTGTCGCTGGCGGTGATCCGGCTGATGCTTGATGGCAAGCCGGGAACCTCGGTCACCCTCTCCGTGGTTCGCCCGCACAAGTCCGATCCCGACAAGCTCACCCTTACCCGCAGCATCGCCAGCCAGCCCGCGCTGGCCGAGGAGGAATACGAAGGCTCGACCATCCTCTACCTCAAGCCCGGGCTGCTGACGCAAGGCCGCGTGGACGAAATGGCCGCCAAGATCAAAGCGTGGGGCAAGAGCCGCAAAGTGCTGCTCGACCTGCGGGACTGCTCCGGCGACGACCCCCAGCAGGGGCTGCGCCTGGCCAACTTCTTCCTCAAGCAGGGAAGCCTGGCCACGCTGGAAGGACAGAGATTTCCGCTCCAGACCTTCACCGCCGATCCGGCAAAGTTTTTGACCGATGCGCCCATGGCGGTGCTGGTGAACCGCGGCACCTACGGCGCTGCTGAACTGACTGCCGCAGACATTCTGGACGCCAAGCGGGGCGACGTGGTGGGCGAGCGCACCTTCGGTGAGGGCTCGGTGCAGAAGACCATTGAGCTGCCCGACGGCGCCGCGCTGCTGCTCACTGTAGCCAAGTACCAGAGTCCCGACGGCAAAAAGATCCAGGACGAGGCCGTCACCCCCAATGTCGTCGTGGGCCAGACCACCGAAGAGGAAGACGAGGATGTGACTCCCGCCAAGGGCGACGAGCCGCTGACCAAGGCGCTTAATCTGCTGAAGGCGAAAAACGGCTGATCGGCGCGGAGTTGGTTTGCTTTGCGGAGGCGCGCAGATTTGCCCCAATAGTCCCCGAATCCCCCTAAATATTTAGGCAACCGCCGATCTTGCCCAGGAATGGAGTTCGTTTCGCTTCACACCAAAAGTGTCTGCCCGGCATGCGCGATCCCTATTGCAATGCGCAGCGAAATGCGGCTGGCAAATCCTTGGATGGAATCCGTGGGTGAACTGATCCTTTCCGCACGCGTAGACAACAGGGTGAGCCTGTGTTGACAGCATCAATCGCGTCTCCCTAGAATTAAATAGGACAATTGCACTTGTTTTCTGCCCTAAGTGTCAGGTATAAGTGCCAGATAGCTGAGGGTTTAGTTGGCATCAGGCGGGCTCGGGACCGAGCCACGAACGGCCCTCCTGAATGTAGAGCGAGCGAAGACGGAGCAGGCAAGCATGCCAGATGCGCGCGTCAGTCCGCGAGAGCGCCTGGTGCTTACGGCCATCATCGAGCTGTACATTGCTACCGGCGAACCCGTGGCCTCGCAGGCGATTGCGCGCATCTTTGGCGACCGCGAGGGACTCAGTTCCGCCACCGTGCGCAACGTGATGGCCACGCTGGGCGAGGCGGGACTGCTGGAGCAGCCGCACACCTCCGCGGGCCGGGTTCCCACCGCCGCGGCCTTCCGCTATTACGTCGAGCAGATTACCCAGCCCGGCCGCATGGCCGCCGGTGCACAGACGGGCAGCACGATGCCGCAAGGCGGTTTGCCCTTGACTCCCTCGCTTCTAAGTGAAGCCCGGCGCGAGCAGATCGAGGACAGCTTTACCGGTGTCGCCAGCTCCCATGAGTACCTGGAGCGCACTTCGCACGTGCTGGCGCTCATCTCCCACGGTCTGGGGGTGGCGCTAGCCAGCTCCACCGCGGGCCAGGTGCTGGAACATATTCATTTTTCGCGCCTCTCCACGGGCCGCGTGCTGGCGGTGTTGGTGACCCAGGCCGGCGCGGTGCTGGATCGCGTGCTCTCCCTGGACCGCGAACTGACGCACCTCGAGCTGGAGACGGCCGCGCGCTACCTGAACGAGAATTTCCGCGGCTGGCACATCGAGCGCATCCGCGCAGAGGTCGCCCGGCGCGTGGAAGTGGAGCGCGAAGCCTACAAACAAATGCTGGCCTCGGTGGAGGAACTTTGCCGCAAGGGCGCGCTAGCCGGCGGCGAGGGTGGTCCAGCCATCTTTGTGGACGGAATGGCGAACCTGATTACTGCCGAGCTGGATCGCGAACGGTTGCGCCAGATGCTGCTGGCTCTGGAGGCCAAGCAGCGGCTGGTGGAGCTGCTGACCGCTTACGTGGACGGCCGTCAGCAGGAGGTGCGCGTGGTGGTGGGGCTCGACAAAGCTTCGCCGGCCATGCAAGACCTGGTTCTGATCGGCGCCCCGGCCCGCCTGGGTGGCGCCAATCTGGGAACCGTCGCCGTCATCGCTCCTACGCGCATCCAATACCAGGAGATGATTCAGGCGGTGCGCTACATTGCCCGGCTTTCCGAGCGCATCCTGGAGGTTCCAGCCGACCAGGAATTTCACTAGACCGGCAATCGCAAGAAGACCTTCGCGGCCCGGGGGCAGAGCGGCGGGCGGCTCACAAATTATCATGGAATCAGGCACCGACGATGTTTCGGAGAATGCGCAGAGTTATGCCAAAGCAGCAAACAGAGTTGACCGTGTTGGAATCCCTGGAGTCCGAGCCCGGTACCGCGCCCGGTTTCGCTGCAGGCCAGCCGGCCGCGGAACCTGCCGTTGACCCGGTTGCAGCGCTGGAGAGCGGGGAAATCCCGGGAATCCCAGCAGAGCCGGAAATCCGCGCGGAATCCGTAAGCAGAGCTGAATTCGACCAGTTGAAGGCCGAGCGCGATCAGTTGCTTGATCGCCTGGCCCGGTTGCAGGCCGAGTTTGAGAACGCCCGCAAGCGCGCCGAGCGCGAGCGGCTCGAGTATCGCGACTACGCCGCCGGCAGCGTCGTCGAGCAGTTTCTGCCTGTGGTGGATAACTTCGAACTCGCGCTCAAGTCCACCGGAACGGCTCACCAGTTGCGCCACGGCGTCGAGCTGATCGTGAAACAAATGGAGGAAATTCTGCGCCAGCTACAGGTAGTTCCGATTCCCACGGTGGGCGAGGCTTTCGATCCCCGCCTGCATGAGGCGCTCAGTGCGGTCGAACGCGACGACCTGCCCGACCAGCATGTGGCCGAGGAGGTTCGCCGCGGCTACCGGTTGCGCGAACGGCTTTTGCGGCCGGCGCTGGTGCGCGTGGTTCACAATTCGAAACAAACTGCCGAATAGGTTCTAATACAAGAGTGAGCAAAGCAGACTACTACGAAGTTCTGGGCATATCGCGGGAGGCCAGCGAACAGGAGTTGAAGAGCGCCTATCGCAAGCAGGCGCTCAAATACCATCCCGATCGCAACCCCGGCAACCACGCGGCCGAAGAGAAGTTCAAAGAGGCCAGTGAGGCATACCAGGTGCTGAGCGACGCGGACAAGCGGGCTGTATACGACCGCTATGGCCACGCCGGCCTGAGTGGACAGGGCTCCGGCTTCGCCGGCGGGCCGTTTTCCGGCGCCGTAGACATCAGCGACATCTTCGGCGATCTCTTCGGCGAGATGTTCAATATGGGCGGCAATCCGCAGCGCGCTTCCCAGCGCGGCTCGCGGCAAAAACGGGGCGACGA
>DASWZM010000008.1:0-2152 GCA_036404455.1 Occallatibacter sp.
TGGCCTCCATCGACAACCAGCACGTGCCCCGTCACGTACGCCGAAGCGTCCGATGCCAGAAACACCGCTGCCCCTTTCAGATCGTGATCGCCGCCAAAGCGGCCCAGCGGGATCTTCGCCAGCAGGGAATCTTTGCGGTGCTCGATGATCCAGCCCGACATATGCGTCGGAAACCATCCCGGGGCGATGGCATTCACCTGGATGTTGTGCGGCGCCCACTTGCACGCCAGATCCCTGGTGAACGCAATCACTCCGCCTTTGCTCGCGTGGTAGCCGATCGCCTGCAGTTCCGCCGACGCTCCGCCCAAACCCGCCACCGATGCGATGTTGATGATCTTGCCCGACCCCTGCGCGGCCATGGCCTTGCCCACCGCCTGACAAAACAGGAACGTGCCGGTCAAGTTGGTGGAAAGAACTTTGTCCCACTGCTCCAGCGTCATTTCTTCCACCGAAGCTCCCCACGACACGCCGGCGTTGTTGATCAAAATGTCGACCCGGCCAAACTTTGCCAGCGTCGCGTCCACGACTTCCTGAATCGCCGCCCGCTCTTTGACATCGCATCCCAACGCAAGCGTCTGCACGCCGTGGCTGCGCAACGCTTCCGCCACTTCCTCGCAGCGCTTCTTCTTGCGGGCGCACAGCACCAGATTCGCGCCCATCTCCGCCAGACCCTCGGCCATCTGGCGCCCCAGCCCCATCGAGCCACCCGAAACAATGGCCACACGGCCAGTCAGATCGAAAAGTTGTTTGACATTCACTCCGAGAACGGCCTTTCCGGGCGGCAGCGCCACGCAAAAGTGATAGTTAATATCATATTAGAGCCACTAACGTCAATACACATTTTGCGCGATTTTCAAACCGCTCGCCGGCCGAGAGGGGCCCGGCGCAGTCGCCCCGGAACTACCCCCGCAGGCGGAGCACCACCCGCCCCGAGACCTCGCCGCGGCTCAATTGCCCCAGAACGTCTTGCACCTCGGCGAGCGGGCGCGTGGTCACCTGGCAATAGACGGTCCCGGCTGCCCCCATCGCCAGAACCTCGCGTAGATCTTCCCGTGTGCCCACTGAGGAAGCTTTGATCTGAATCTCGCCAGCCGCCATCAGAATTGCCGGAAACGCGATATCCTGTGCGGGCAATCCCACCGCCAGCAGCGTCCCCGTCGGGCGCACACAATAGAATGCCATGTCGTACGCGGACTTGGCCGCCGAGGTGACCAGGGCAACGTGCACCCCGCCGGAGCCGCGTACTTCCTTAACTACTTTGCTCGTTGCGGCGTTCATCGTGCGGGCCGCGCCTAGCGATTTCGCCAGCGCGAGCTTTTCTTCGGAAATATCGATCGCGGTCACTTCCGCTCCCGCTGCCCGGCCAATCTGGACGGCAATGTGGCCGAGTCCGCCCACGCCGAAAACCGCCAGCCGCTGCCCGGCGCGAATCTTGGCCTGCTTGAGGGCGCGATGAACCGTTACTCCCGCACAAAGCAGCGGCGCCGCTTGCTCGGAGGGAAGCGTGTCGGGAATCTTGACCACGTGGCTGGCGGGAGCCTTCGCATATTCCGCATATCCGCCATCCATCATCACGCCCGTGATGCGCTGCTGCACGCACAGATTCTCGTTGCCCTCGCGGCAAAACTCACATTGCCCGCATGTCCACTGCACCCACGGCACCCCCACCCGTTCTCCCACCCGGACATTCTGGACCGCCGCGCCCCGCTCCACCACCCGGCCTACGATCTCGTGTCCCAGGATCAGCGGTTTCTTTACAATGCCGGCCAATTGCGTCCAGTCGCCTTCGGCCACGTGCAGATCGGAATGACACACACCACAAACCTCCACCTCGATCAGGACGTCGTCCGCGCCAGCTTCCGGCCGGGCCACCTCTTCCAGCGATAACGGTGTCTTGAATGCGTGCAGAACGGCGGCCTTCATCGTGTTCTCCTCTCTAACAGGTATGAATCACCAACAAAGAAGTGCTGGCGCGATCCCGGAAAACCTTACGGCCGGATGCCGCGCAAGAAAAACTCCACCGCGCTCCGCACCCGGTCCGTAAGCTTGTGCGGACCGGTCAGATCCACCGCCCATTGCCGCACCACCGTGTTGTAGAGCCCTTCCATGAACTCCGCCAGATGCACCACCGGAAACGCGCGCGTCACTTCGC
>DASWZM010000009.1:0-16451 GCA_036404455.1 Occallatibacter sp.
GGCTTTCAAACAAAGCCTCGTTCAGAGATCCCCAAACTGCTCCCGGTTGTTCGGTCGGCCGATCATCCTGACCGGAGCGCTCATAAAAAAGGGCCCGGACTCAAGAGTCCGGGCCCGTCATCGTTCAGTGCCGGTGCAGCCGGCGCACACGTCAAACCAGTGTCAGCGCCGCCGCACCACTTCGAAGGTAAGCACCGTCGAATGCGAAGTGCCTCCGCTCGAGCCTGTTATCGTAATCGGGAAGGTCCCGGTCGGGGCGTTTCTGGCCACCGTCAGCGTGAAGTCCGACGTGCCCGCGCCTGTGATGGATGTGGGGCTGAAGCTCGCGGTCACGCCGGAAGGTATGCCCGTCGCAGACAACGCAATTGCCGAGTCAAACCCGCCGGAGACCTTCGTGGTCACAACGGCATACCCGCTTTGGCCCTGGTACAGGTAGCCGGAGGTGGGCGAGACGGAGATGGTGAAGGCACCGGCCGTCGCCGCCGTCACGGTCAGCGATATGGTCGCCGTGTGCGTGATGCCGCCGCCGCTGCCCGTTACCGTGATCGTGTACGTGCCGGTTGCGGTGGTCGACGCCACGGCCAGCGTCAAAGTGGACGTGCCGGAACCCGGCGCCGCGATGGACGTGGGGCTGAAGGTTGCGGTCACGCCTGTTGGTTGGCCACTCGCAGACAACGCAACCGCCGAATCAAATCCGCCGGAAACGGTGGTTGTGATGGTCGAACTGCCGCTGTTGCCCTGCACCACGGAGACGGAAGTGGGCGAGGCAGCAAGCGTGAACGCAGGAGTCGCCGCCGTGGTCACGGTCAGCGAAATCGTGGCCGTATGAGTCAGCCCGCCACCTGTGCCGGTCACGGTGATCGTGTAAGTGCCGGCCGTAGTGGTCGAAGCTACGGTCAGCGTCGCCGTAGACGTGCCGGAACCCGGCGCGGCGATGGAGGTGGGGCTGAAGCTCACGGTCACGCCTGTCGGCTGCCCGGTTGCGGTCAAGGCAACCGCCGAGTCAAACCCTCCGGAGACAGCCGTGGTGATGGTCGAGGTGCCGCTGCTGCCCGCCGTCACGGAGACGGAGGTGGGCGAGGCGGAAATCGTAAACGCCGGACTCGTACTCGTCGGAGCCAGCGCGTTGATCAGCCCACTCCCGTTCGGACTGCCCCAGCCAGTCACCAGGTCGTATCCCACCACTGCCGAATAGCTCCCCGATGTGCCGCTGGTGATGTCGTGGAAGTCCGTGGCATAATCCGACGTTATATTCTGCGCGTAGATCGTCGGGTTGATGAAGCTGAGCGTCGTGTCTCCGTTGGCAACCGCCTGCTGGTTGGCCAGCGCAATATAGGCGGCCCACATGGGCGTCGCAAAGCTGGTGCCGCCGTATTCGTTTGCCGTGCAAGTGGTTTGGTCGGCGCAGACGTAAAAGGTGAAGTTCGCGTTTGCCGACACGTCCGGGCCGTTGCGAAGCGTGGTCGAGCCTTTGTTGGTGGAGTTGATCACGCCTGAGAGCTGCTGCCACGCGGGGATCGCGACTCCGTCTGGCGAGATCCCGCCGCCGCTGTCGGTCCATGCGGTTTCCGACTTCCAGGGGCCAGCCGCGCTAGCCGTTGTCAGGTCCGTGCCGCCCACTGAAACCACATATGCATTATCCGCCGGCCAGGCCTCATTGCTCGACGACCACGTGGAACTGTCGCCCGACGCCGCAAAGAAATTCTGCCCCTGCGCCGCCATCTTCTCGAAGTACGGATTGAGCGTGCTTGGATCAGCCGGCGTCCATCCCCACGAGCAGCCAATGGTGGTGGGCAGCGGGCTGTGCGTCGTCATAGCGCTGATGATGGCCGTATCCGTCGACCCGATGTACATGACCAGGCTTGCCAGCCCCGGGGCCATGCCGATCGCTTGCGTCATGTCGAGCGTCTGTTCCGTGTCGTCGCAGTCGCCGCCGGCTCTTGAATCGATACAAGATGTGCTGGTCCCGTCCGTCGACAGCAGCGTGATCGGCACACTGTTGGTTTGACCAACGTTGGCGTAATAGGTGTTCAGGTCGGTCAAGTCGGTGCCTAAATACTCGAACAATCCCAGGTTCTGGCCCGCGCCGGTGAGGGCCGTTCCGCCGTAGTAGGCTGCCCGCATGTCGCTGCCCAAAAACGAAGCTGAAGGGCCGGAGCCGGTGGTCGCATGGGACACAACCTTGTCGGCATCGATCCCATGGGCCTTCGCGTAGTCGCTCTTCTTCACATACATCGGATGCGGAATGGAGTAGTTGTCCAAACCGGAGATGTGCCACAGCGGGAACGGCAAATCCATCGTGGGCTCGCGGTCCGGCGCGTAAAATGTGCGGCTTTCGGTGGGGTGCTGGTACGTCCGCATGACTACGTGGAAAGCCGCCTCGACCGCCGAAACGGGGCCCTTGATCTGCACTTCCATGCCATCGCGCGTTCCACCCACAACCTCGAACCCGTTCGCCTTTGCAAAACCAACCACGGCGTCGTAGTCTGCCTGGCTGGGGCCGAACCTCGCGGTGAACTCCGGCACGGACAGGAATTTCCGGTAGGACGCGCTGGACGGATCGTTGACTTCCTTCACAAATGAATCCAGCCCTGCAAGATCGCGCACCGGCAGCACCACATCGAGCTGCATGATCTGGCTTACGGGAAGGCGTCCAGCAGCCTGCGCCTCACCTGTGCGAGTAACTTCTCGCATATGACGCGTTAGCAGGGTTTGCGCCTGGGAATTCACTGTCACGACCGACAGGAGCGCAGCGATAGTGAGCAAATACAGACCGATTCTCCGAACCATGATTTCTCCTTGAGCGGGGGATGTCTTAGGGGTGTCCGGTTGGCTTGCACGGGGAAGGGCAGCCCTTTTGTCCACGTAGACTATCACTGCAAAGCGTGAATGGCGAGTGGAATTCGATGTTGAATTCCGACCTCAGGTAACGCTTGGTAAGTAGGGGCCACTTCTCCACGGACGCAAGCCGCGGCGGGATGAACAACTGGTTCTGCGCGCCGGCGCTCAGGACCGCCGCAACTGAAGATGCCGTCAGCCAAAAAGCCACCGGGAAGTTTCTGCTCCGATCGGCAGGACTGGCCGCTCAACTGATTGATACGAGCGGCGCAATGAATTACTTCGCGCTCGCCGGGGGCACAATCCCATTCATCCGGAGGTACTCAACCAACTGCCCGTAGTGATCGAATCCATGCGCGATTCCGAACGCCGCCAGCGTCGCCCGCGTCTGGAAACCCGGCTCCGGCGACTTCACCACCTCAAACGCATTGGCCGCCGTCAGAGTCGCAATCGCCTTGTGCGCGAAAGCAAACGAACCCGCTAGCGCGGCCACCACGTCTTCCTTCTTCGTCAGCTTTTCAACTCCCTTTACATCCACATCCGGCTTCAGACCGCTGACGATGCTGTAGAAGAAGTAGTTGGCTTCCGCCACATGGGTCGCCTGCTGCGCAAACGTCCGTACCGTTGCGAACTCGGTCCCCTGTCCCGCCACAAAGATCGCCGCGCTCGGAGCAAATCCATATTTCTCTGCCGGCATCGCCTTCACCGCGCCCATCATCTCTTCTTCAATCAGGCTCAACTGCGAATCGAATGCCGCCGCTGGCGTCGCGATGCTTCCCGGCGCGGGCGCCTGCGTCCCGCTCGTTCCCATCTGCGCCGTCGCCGCCAGCGCGCCCATTCCCAGCACACAACAAGCTGTCATTCTCCACAAGTGCATCGCAAAATCTCCTCAAAGTGTCTTCCAAAAACCGCTACCAGCTTACCAGAACCAGGGAAACATTGACCGCTGTCAAGCGGGGGTCCACTGCTGAGCCGCCGGAGTGCGCGCAAGTGGCACACCCTCTGACCTGACTCTGAAATGTGGGTGTCCCATCCTCGACGTCCGCCGCGGCGACCGTCAAGGATGGGAAACCACGAACCCGGACTGCCAACCGCCCCTTTCATCTACCATCAAAGCAGCCTATGCCCTCGAATCCCAGGCTCGGACAGAACTTCCTCAACGACGCGCAGGCCGTTGAGCGCATCGCCTCCTCACTCGGCGACCTCTCCAACCGCACCGTCGTCGAAATCGGCCCCGGCGCCGGAGCCATCACTGGCGCCCTCGTGGCCCGCGCCGCCCACGTCCTCGCCGTCGAGCTTGACCCCGGCCTCGCCGCCCATCTCCGCACCCGGTTCCCACCCGGCCGCCTCACCGTCCTCCAGCAAAACGTCCTCGCCTTCGACTTTGCCGCCGCCTCCGCAGCCGCCGGCCAGCCCCTGCTTGTCTTCGGCAATCTCCCCTACTACATCACCTCGCAAATCCTCCTCAAACTCGCTGCCAGCCACGCCGCCCCCGAAGGCACAGCCCAGAGCCGCGCCGTCCTCGACCGCGCCGTCCTGATGGTCCAGCGCGAAGTAGCCGATCGCATCACCGCCCAGCCCGGCTCCCGCGACTTCGGCCTGCTCTCCGTCACCGTCCAGATGTACGGCCCGGCCGAATCCCTCTTCACCCTCCCGCCGGCATCCTTTTCGCCCCCACCCGACGTCCACTCCACCGTCGTCCGCTGGCGCTTTGCCCCGCGCTTCTCGGAACTCTCGCTCGATGAGTCTTCGTTTCTCCCTTTCGTCCGCAAGGTCTTTGCGCAAAAGCGCAAGACACTCTCCAACAACCTCCGCGCCGCCGGCATCCCTCCCGCCGCCATCGCCGCCGCACTTACCCGCGCCGCCATCGACCGCCACGCACGCGCCGAAGCCTTGCCCATCGAAACCCTCGCCGCCCTCTGGCACGGACTTCAAGCTACTCACCCCGCTTCATAACTCCCCGCACTTCTCTCAACCTGAAGATGTATCTCGAATAAAGACCGCGCAACACTTCTTCCGGCTTTGTGTCTCAATGAATGTGAGCGCGGATCGGCACAAAGCAACCAAAACAAACCGCCGCCTCCCAGGGAGATACACTGTGAAAGTTTCTTTGCTTGGCGTCGGAATTCTTGCACTTGGTTCCACCATTGGCTTTGCCCAGACCGCACCTGCGCCTGTGCAGGGCCATGCCGCCACCATCAACCAGCGCCGCGAACACCAGCAGCAGCGCATCGCGCAAGGCATCAGCACCGGTCGGCTCAATGCACGCCAGGCCAGCCGCATCGAGCGCCGCGAAGCTTCCATCGGCCGCCAGGAACGGAACATGCGCGCCGCCCATCGCGGCCGCCTCACCCGCGCCGACCGCGTCGCGCTCAATCGTCGCCTCAACCGCACCTCGCGCGCCATCTACCGCGCCAAGCACAACCCCGCAAGGCGCTAAGTAACTTCCCGCCCATGACGCCAATGGCCGCCCAACTTGCTTTGGGCGGCCATTGCTGTTTCCGCATGACTTATTTGATAACTCCGTCCGTATAACTCCTCCCTGATAACTCCTTGCCAAACAAACTGGCCGCGGGAAGTGAACTTCTTCAAGAAGTTACCGCCCCGCGGCCATTGCTACGATCGATCGTTCAAGCAAACAGGATTGGAAGCCGTAGCTCTAATGGTGACCCCCACCACCGCCACCGCCGCCACCGCCGCCGCCGCTGTGGGAAGCACCGCCGCCGCCGCCGCTGAAGCCGCCACCCCCGCCGCTGCTGTGGGAAGCACCGCCGCCACCGCCGCCGGAGGAATGGCTCGCGGAAGACCCGCCGCCGGAGGAACTATGTTGGCTGCCCGAGCTTTTCGCTCCAGACCCGGACGAACTCCCCGCCTTGCTGCCGCCAAAGCTCGGCCCCGTACCGTGTGCCTGCCCGCCCGGCGAACCCGCTCCCAGGCTCGACCCTGGATAGACCGACGTCGTGCGATTCACATATGCCGAGGCCGAGTGGTCATACTGTCCCCGCGCGCTCAGAGGGTGCATCGCCTGCACCGTGTGCCCGGCGATCGTCACCGGAGTATTCCTGTCCCGCGCCAGCAGTGCGGTACTCCCGCCCACAGGACGCCGGTTCACGGCAATCAGCGTATTCACCCTCGCCGGCCCTCCGCCGCGCAGCGGACGGCGTGGTGGATGCGGACGCAACGGCGGTCGATAACCGCCAAAACCACCGCCGATGTTGGGGCCAAAGTAACCGCCGCCGAACCACCATGGATAGCACCCGTTCATCCCCGGCGCCCAGCCCCAGCCAAAGGCGTCATACCAGTTCCACATTCCGCACTGGTAGGGCAAATAGCCCCACGGATACCCCGATGCCCATATGTAGCCATACCCCGGCGTATTCATCCAATACCCGTTCCCATAGGGGTCCCACCCCACGCCCGACGCCTCATACGGCGACCAGATGTTGCCCTGCCCCGGCACGTTGTACCAGTTCCCGTTCGCATCCAGATCGTTCCACGCCGGGTTGCTGCTGTCGCCATAGCCCTTCGCCGCCCCGGTCGTGGCCGCGGCCTCCGACGTCAGCACCTGGTCCCGGTCCGAGTTCCACGAATCCCACGAGTCCGGCTCGATCGATTCATTCAGCGTATAGCGGCTCGGATCGCTGCCAATCAGCGCCACGCTCTCGCCGCCGTGCAGATCCACCGTCATCGCGCCGCCGCGTTCCAGGTGCGCGTTCCCTGAGAAAACCGCCAGCTCCCCCGGAGGGTTGTCCAGGTTGATCCGCATCACCGTAAAACCGCCCGCCGTCACCACGCTGTCGGCAAATTTCACGCGAATCGTCCCGCTCTGCCCGCCGCCCTGCAGCTCAAAATAGCCCAGGCCGCTTTCCAGCGCGATCTCCGCCTCGCCGCTCCCGCCCTGTCCGCGCAGCGCCGTCAGCGTCAGCGAGCTGCTCGGCGAAAGCCGCGCCACGCTCCCGTCTTCAAACTGAATCTCCGCCCGGCCGTCATCCCCGGTCACCACCCGCGTACCCTCAAACAGCGGCGCATTCGCCACCGCCTGGTCGGCAAGCACCTGGTTGCCTTGCGCAACCTGCACCTGTCCGTCCACACTGCTCAGCCGCACCGCCCGCGCTGCCGGCGCCGCATCGTCGGCCCGCAAAACCGGCGCCAGCGAAACAGCTCCCAGGGCAAGCGCCGCCAGCCCCAGCCATGCGGCGCTCAACCCCCGTCCATTCTGCACTCTGCCATTCCTAACGCTTTGCATGGACCCCTGCCTTTCCGCTCGCTTGCCCATCTTATCTACAGCCACCGCAACCACCCACCCCTCAAGCCTAACAATCGTAGGACTCACATATAGAGAAAATAGTTGCCCAAAATCGCTGCCTGAAGACGATTTATCCTTCCCCGCGCGCCAGCAGCACCCGCGCCCGCTTCCTCACCCGCTCCATCACTTCAGGATCATCTGCCAGCCGCTCCAGGATCCCCCGAATCGTGCAAATCTGCTGCACCCGCCCATCCCCGGCGGCCTCGACCAGGAATTCCATCTCCTGGTCCAGCCCCAGCCGGTCGTGCTGCAACAGAGTTTCCAGCCGCGCACCCTCCAGGACCGCGCTCGCCACCGCTACCAGCGAGTCGCCAAGCGCTTGAATCTCCTTGTCCTTCGAGTAATTGAACTCGCAGCCCCCGGCGCCATCCGCCCCGCTGTAACTCAGCTTCTTCCATCCCTGGAAGGCCACCTTCAGGTGGCTCTCGCATCCTGCGCTGAAGAACTTTTGCTGGCGGGCTGTCTCAAAGACGCGCCCCGCAAACTCCGCGCTCACCCTCACATCCCGATCCACATTGGGCGCCTCAATCCCCTGCCATACACCTTCCCCGGCCCCCTGCGCCGCAGCGCCCGCCACCCTGCCCTGCTCCGACTTGAAATGCCCGCTCCCATCCGGATAAAGAGTCAAAACCCAGTGCGACGGCGACAGCCCTGGATTGGAATAATCCACCTGAAACACCGCTCCCGCCGCAGTCCCACCCTCGCCCCGCACCGGCATCGCCAAAGCCGCCCAAGCCAAGGCCAGCCACACCCCCCTCATCGCCCCACCCCCTGCAGCGCCAGCGTCTGCGCCGTATGAATGTGGCAAATCGCCAGCGCCAGCGCATCCGCGGCATCCGTCGGCTCCGGCGTCTCGCTCAACTCCAGCAGCCGCGCCACCATGAACTGCACCTGCTCCTTCTTCGCCAGCCCGTACCCCACCACGCTCGACTTGATCTTCAGCGGCGCATACTCGGCCACCGGCAGCCCCTGCCTCGCCGCCGCCAGCAGCGCCACGCCCCGCACCTGTCCCAGCTTCAGCGCCGACTTGGCATTCACTGAGTAAAAAACCTCCTCGATCGCCACGGAGTCCGGCTTCCACCGTTCCAGCTCCGCCGTCAACTCCCGAAACACCTGCTTCAGCCGCTCCGCCGTCGAAAGCCCCTTCTTCAGCCGGATCGCCCCCATGGCCTTCAACACCAGCTTGGGCTCCCGCCCGGTGTCGCACGACTCCACGACCCCGAACCCCGTTACCTCTGTCCCGCAATCGATCCCGAATACCCTCATCGCGTCCAAGTCTACCGCACACAACTGCAGAATCCCACCAATTCCGTCAGAGCCCGATGGGAGCCAAAAATCCGGGGCGTCCTTATTCCTCGGCCCCTGATCTCTGATCCCTGATCTCGGAGAAAAACAACAGCGGCCTGAGCGCTCTCCGCTCAGGCCGCTGCCGGTGGACTGTTGGGATTGGACTGGAGGCCTTCGCGCCTACCGCGAGTGCCAGAGCCATGAGCGGAGAACCCTCCGCCGGGTCTTACCTGGAACTGGGGCTTGAAGGGCCTCAGGCCGCAGTCACCTCACGTACCAAACTACTGGAATAGTCACTTTGCATCGGCTGGATCAACCTCCTTTCCCGTGTAACCACACCCTACCGCCAACCCCGCCGCCCCGTCAACTCCGTTCTCTCCAACCACACGCTCGCAATGAACTCTCCGCACCCTACCGCGTCAACTCGTCGACCGTCGAGATCAACGCTTTTATATTCTCCGTGGGCGCCTGAGGAGGCATTCCTCCCCCGCACGAAACGATCAGGCGCGACCGGTCGTCGAGAGCGTTCAGCATCTCCGTCACCGAGCGCTTCACGTCCGCCGGCGTTCCTTCGGCCAGCACGTCGCGCGGAGGAATGTTGCCCATCAGCGCAATCCGGTTGTTGGTCCAGGTCTTCATCTCCGCCAGCTTGTGCTGAATGCCGAAGTTGAGCAGATTGATTCCCGCCGCCTCCAGGAAAGGCGCGCACGCCTTGCACGGCGCATCGTTGTGGAAGAACTTCACGGTCACGTCCGCGCTGAATGCGCGCTGCAAATAGGGCAGCCCGAACGTCTCGAAATCCCGCCGGCTCACGAATCCCACGATATCGTCGAGCAGGAAAATGCCGTCGATCGACGGGAATGCCTCGCGCTGATACGCAATCCAGTCCACCAGGAAATCCGTGACCATCCCCAGCAGGCGATGCATCAACTCCGGTTCCGTCTTGATGGCCTCCATGAATTCCGGCGTGCCCATCAGGAACGAGGCGATATTGAGCGGGCCGCGAGCCACCGCGAAGCGGATTTTGTGGCCGGCCTTTTCAATCTCCGGCTGCAGGTGCTTGAGCCGCTTGATCACAAACGGCAGCAAGCCGTGCTTGCGCGGATTGGGCTTCTCCAGCCGCTCCACCTCGGCCGGCGAGTACAGTACTTTCCGGGCGAAGGGAAACTCGTCCTCGCCCCACATCGAGACGGCGCCGAAGGCGGAGGGTTCCGTGCACATTCCGTATTCTGACCAGAAACCCGGCAGAAAGATCGTCTCTGGAAACGTGCTAATGGCCTTGAGATTGTCGTCCAGAAAAATGCGTTCGTCGCTGAAGTAATCCAGAATCGTGTGCCCCGCCCAATTCGGCAGCCAGGGACTATCGATGATGAAAGCTGTCGGCAGAGGACGGAGCGCCTCACCGCGAACTACAGAGACGAGCGTATTCCATTGCTGGTCGTTCATGGCGTGCCTTTACCTCACGGCAACCTTCTTCCAAGAACCTGTCCAAAGACTGCCGTTTAGCCCCTTGGGAATGCGGCCCCATCCTCGTACTGGGGACCTGGTCAGCTCTTCTATGCTCCAGTTCCACGGCGCGCCAAATCAATCGGCGCCGAAATGCAAAGCACACTGCAAAGGCGGTCGCCATCGGCAGCGCCGACCCTCAAGCGTCGATTCTCCTGAATTGTACCGCTTCCCTTGAGCGCCCTGGCCCTTTAAGATGTTCCCAAATGGACAAACAGCATTACTATTTCAAACTCATTCCGCCCCGCCCGACCTTTCCCCACGACATCACCCCGGAAGAGGCCGCACTTATGAATCTCCATTCCGCTTATTTTGTTCAGAACTTCGACGCCGGCAGACTGCTTCTCTATGGCCCGGTCTTTGCGCGTGAGGGCGCTTTCGGTCTGGCAATCCTCGAGGTCGAAGACGAGGCGGAGGCCCGCCACTTCGCCGAAAACGATCCCTCGGTCCGCGCCGGCCTCAACCGCTTCGAAATCCATCCCATGCACGTAGCCGCCGCTCGTGCAAAGGGCTGAGCCTGTCCAGCGAACACCCTCTCTTCCCGCGAAGTAGCCTCCGCCCGCCGCGCTTCACCGCCGCTCCCTGTTCCCTGGCCGAGCCCATCGCGCTGACTCGCCGACCCGCTAACTTGCTGACTTTATAACTCGCTAACACGCCAACTTGCTAACTTGCTGTCCCGCTAACTTGCTAACTCGCTAACCCCGCGAAGCGGGCTAACTTGCCGCCTCTGCCTGAATCCGGCAACGGGATCTCACACAACGCAGCCTGTTCCCTGTTCCCTGTTTTTTTACCAGCTATGCAGCCACTCCTCATCCCGTCCAATCCGCACCGTCGTTTGAAACAGCTCGCTCAGCCGCGCCTCCGTCAACAACTCCTCCCGCGGCCCATCCCCCACAATCCGCCCGCCCCGCATCAGGATCACCCGCTCGATCTCGGGCAGAATATCCCCCAGATGATGGGTCACCAGCACCAGACCCGTTCCCTCCTGCGCCAGCCGCCGCAGCGTCTCTCCCAGCTCCCTTTGCGCCGCCAGGTCCAGCGCATTCGACGGCTCATCCAGCAGCAGTTGCCTCGGCCTGTGCACCAGCGCCCGCGCAATCAGAATCCTCCGCTTCTCTCCCGCCGACATCTCCCCCACCAGGCGATCGGAAAGGTGCAGCGCCTCCATCCGCTCCAGCGCCTCCCGCGCCCGCTCGCGCATCTCCTCCGTCACATGCAGATTCGGCCACAGCGTCGACGCCGAAAAGAACCCCGCCGTCACCGCATCCAGTCCCGTCGTCACCGCCGTCCGTTCCCCCGGCAACTCCGCCCCCACCACTCCAAAGTGCCTCCTCAGCTCGGTCAAATCCCACCGCTCCCGTCCGAAGATCCGCACCACCATCCCCGCCCGCACCATGGGATAAACCTGGCACGTCATGGCCATGATCAGCGTAGATTTCCCGCACCCGTTCGGCCCCAGGATCGCCACATGCTCCCCGGCGCGCAACGTCAGTTCCACGTCGTGAAGCACCACCCGCTCCCCCCGCGCCACATCCACCCGCCGCAGCTCCAGAAACTCGCTCCGCTCCGCCCACTGCGCCCCGTCCGTCCCCGTCTCCGTCATAACTCAAGCCCGCCTGCCCCAACCCGCCTGCCCCAACCCACCTGTTAGATTAAATGGATTAACCTCCATGTCTGACGCCTCCCAATTCCTCATCCCCCGCGGCTTCCGTTTCGGCGCCATCAAAGCCGGCCTCAAGAAAAGCGGCCGCACAGACTTCGCCCTCATCGTCGCCGACACCCCCGCCGCCGCCGCCGCCGCCTTCACCGCCAACCGCGTCATCGCTGCACCCCTCATCCTCGACAAGCTGCATCTCCACGCCACCGGCAACCGCGTCCGCGTAGCCGCCATCAACGCCGGCAACGCCAACTGCGCCGCTGGCGAAGCCGGCCTGGCCGCAGCCCGCGCCACCTGCGCCGCCGCCGCCCAACTCTTCCACTGCCTTCCCGAAGAGGTCTTTCCCTCCTCCACCGGCATCATCGGCGTCCCCCTCCCGGCTGAAAAACTCATCGCCGTCCTGCCCGCCATCGCCGCATCCCTGGGCTCCGAGTTCGACCATTTCCAGCAAGTTGCCCAAGCCATCCTCACCACCGACACCGCAGAAAAAACTGCCTTTGCCCGCCTCGAAGTCCAGACCCCGCCCATCCCCGGTCCCGGCGGCTATGAGGAAGGCCCTCTCCGCGAAGTCCGCATCGCCGCCCTCGCCAAGGGCTCCGGCATGATCCACCCCCAGCTCGTCCCCCACGCCACCATGCTCGTCTACATCCTCACAGACGCCGCCATCGAGCCGACCATCCTCGACGCCTATCTCCGCCAATCCATCGAATTAAGCTTCAATCGCATTTCCGTTGACGGCGACACCTCCACCAACGACACCGTTCTCCTGCTCGCCTCCGGAGCCAGCGGCGCAACCATCGGCCCCCACAACCCCGAATTCGCCGCCGCCCTCAGCCACGTCTGCACGTCCCTCGCCCGCCAGATCGTCGCCGACGGCGAAGGCGTCACCCACGTCGTCGAACTCCGCATCGAAGGCGCCGCCAACGACGCGGACGCCCTCCGCATCGCCAAAGCCATCGCCCACTCGCCTCTCGTCAAAACAGCCTGGGCCGGTGCCGATCCCAACTGGGGCCGTCTCATCGCCGCCATCGGTTACTCCGGCGCGCAAATCGACCCCGGCCGCATCGACATCCGATTCGGCGATCTCCCCATCTGCTCCAACGGCGGCCGCGCCCCCAACTTCGACGAATCCGCCGCCCACGCCTACATCGCCCAGCCCCAGTTCTCCATCACCATCCAACTCCACCAGGGGTCCGCCTCCTGCATCTTCTGGACCACCGACCTCACCATCGAATACATCCACATCAACGCCGACTACTCTTCCTAGCCAGTTCTCTCCCAACAGAAAAGAGTTGTCACCCTGAGGCCCTTTTCAGAGTTGTCATCCTGAGCGAAGTGGAAGGACCTGCTTTTATATAGCTCTTTACAAATTTCTGTCATCCTGAGCGGAGCCGAAGGACCTGCTTTTGTCTTTCGCCGCAAGTGGACTGTACACACATCAGTCCGCGCATAAATCCATCCAGAAGCTTTCTAAAATAACCACTCCGCCGCCAGCCGCGCCAAAATCCCCGCCTTTGCAGCACATGAGTTCCCATCCGATCATCCCCACAATGCCGGCAAGTCAAATCGCCCCTGCGGCCCAACGCGATCAAGCCGGTGATCACGCCGCCCCCGCCCCCGCAAGATGAGCCTCCAGCACCTCAAGAAACCGCGCCAGCCACGCCGGATGCGCCGTCCACGCCGGCCCGGTCACCAGCTTCCCATCCACCACCGCTCCGAAAAAGTCCACCGCCACAAACGTTCCCCCGGCCAACTCCACCTCCGGCGCGCAAGCCGGGTAGGCGTTCAGCCTGCGTCCTTTCAGCACCCCGGCCGCGGCCAGCAGTTGCGACCCGTGGCACAGCGCGGCAATCGGCTTGTCTGCCTGGTCGAACGAGCGAACCATCTCCAGCACCCGCGCGTTCAACCGCAGATACTCCGGCGCGCGCCCGCCGGGAACCACCAGCGCGTCATAATCTGCGGCATCGATCTCGTCGAAGGTCGCGTTCAACGTAAAATTGTGCCCCCGCTTCTCCGAATACGTCTGGTAGCCTTCAAAGTCGTGGATGGCCGTGCGCACCTGTTCCCCTTTCTTCTTGCCGGGACAGACCGCATCCACGGTGTGCCCCACCATTTGCAGCGCCTGAAACGGAACCATGATCTCGTAGTCCTCAACAAAATCGCCGGCCAGCAGCAACAGCTTTGCAGCTTTCATCGCATCTCCCTCCGCATCAAGTTTGCCATACGCCCCAAACCGATCTCCCGCTCATTTTCCGCAAAGAAACCACGAAGCCCAACCCGCCACCCCTCGGCACGGCCCCGCAGGCAACTCGGAGCGGCAGGTCGGGGCTTCAGCCCCGGCGCCAATCCACCCGCCCACAGGATTTGAGAGGGTGCGGCCGGGTACAGGGGCACCCTTCACGGTCGGGTGCCGCGCCACCACCACCAGAAACCCTAAGAAAGAAAATTACCGCGGCGCAAGCCGCGCTCAAATCCTCCCCTCCGAAGCGCACGCGGACCTATAGCTGCACAGTTGTCGATAAAGCCGCTACCCAGAGCTCCCCATTTCGCATCGAACCGTGGACCTATAGCTCAGCATTTCGCACAAAACCGCGACCTTTATGCCACCGTTTTCTTGTCTCCATTTACAATCCGAGTTACCGTAGAGTTACCCCGCCGATGACCGCCAGAAGCAAGAATAAAACTGCCCCGGCCCGCGCCGCATCGCCGCCCGCCCAAAACGGCTTCTCGCTCATTTCCAACCCCAAGCTGCTGGCCCTCTACGCCGCCATGCTCAAGTGCCGCACCGTCGCCGAGCGCTCCCGTATCCTTCTGAAAAAGAGCAAGTTAACCGGCAGCCATTCCTCGATCCTGGGCCACGAAGCAGCCGCCGCCGGCGTCGCCATCGACCTTTTCCCCGAAGACACCATCGCCCCCGCCCATTGGGCGCATTCCCCCTTTCGGGGAATCAACCCGTCCGTCACCGTCGCCGCCACGCTCAACCTCGCCACCCGCGCCGCCATGGCCAATAAAGACAACAAAAACAACAAGATAGCCGTAGCTTTCTCAAGCGCCAGAGCTGCCTCGCTGCCCTCCTGGCAAAAAGCTCTGAACCTTGCCGCCATTCACAGCCTGCCCATCCTCTTTGTCTCCCTGCACCCGCTCGAAGCCAAGCCTGCAGGCCTCGAACGGCAAACCAGGGTCGAAGATATCCAGCTGAAAACAAAGGACTACGCCTTCCCCATCATCATCGCGGACGGCAATGACGCCGTAGCCGTCTATCGCGTCGCCTCCGAAGCTATCGCCCACGCCCGCAAGGGTCACGGACCCACCCTGATCGTCTGCCGGCGCTGGAACGCCGGCGACCCCCTCCTGAACCTGGAGAACTACCTCATTCGCAAAGGTTTGTTCAGCAAGGAATTCAAACAGCCGCTCGCCGCCGGCTAGAACCGCGAATTCGATGCCGCCACGGAAATTGCCGCGAAATCGTCTTTCTGGCAAAGCCTCGCCGCCGCTAACAAGTCATTCATTTTCTAGTCCAAAGCCCATCATGCCGCTGAACGGGACTAGTCCCCAGGGGTGCGAATTTTCATGCACTCATCCGGCACAGCCAAATGATAGAGTGGGAAAATGAACCCGAACAGACGCTTGGCCAAGGCACCTGTTGTCCACTGCGCAGCAGTGTTGGCAGCACTTCTCCTGATTACCGCCAATCCTCTCGTGGCCGAGGAGCCCGGTGGACCGGGCGGCGCTGGCCAGATTCCAGGAGATCCCAGCCGGCCCGCCCCCATCTGCCAGCCCTCCAAGCTCGATTCTGCCTACATCCCGGTAGACAATTGGGTCTATCCAGCCGTACTGCGCCTTTATTCGCTGGGCTTTGTGGATACTGTCTTCCTGGGCATGCGCCCCTATACGCGCTCCAGTTTGGAACATATGCTCGAAGTAGCCGGCGGCCGCATCGACGACGCCGATCCTGGACCAGCCACTGATCAGGCACAGGAGATCTATGATGCGCTGACCCACGAACTGCACACCGATATGCAGGGCCCTTGTCTGCTGCGGCAAGGCAAATCGCGCATCGAGTCGCTCTACTCCGTGGAGCGCGCCATCAGCGGCACCCCCCTGCGCGACAGCTATCATCTTGGCTCCACCGTCGTGAATGACTACGGACGTCCCTACCAAAACGGCTTGAATGACTACTCCGGCGGCAGTGGATACGTATCCGCCGGCCGGTTTCTGCTCTATGCGCGTGGCGAATTCCAGGCTGCCCCCTCAGCCGCGGGCTACTCCCAGGCACTGGCCCAGGAGCTTGCAGCGTTGGACGGCACTACCTACTACTTCAGCCCCACTACCCCCTCCACTACCCCCGTCCCGTTGAACCAGCAGGACACCATTCCGGCGGGACCCATCGCAGCGGCCACCTATGGACGGGTGATCGAGGCCTACGTCTCCGCCCACTACCTCAACCACGAGATATCCTTTGGCAAACAGGACGACTGGCTGGGGCCCGGCCTGGGCGGCGGCATGGCCTACTCCAACAACGCCGAGAACATCTATTCCTTCCGCATCAACCGCATCGAGCCATTGCACATTCCGCTGCTCTCCCGGGTCACGGGACCTTTCCGGTACGATTTCTTGATCGGCCCTCTCCAAGGCCACACCTATCCCGTCGGCGCCTGGACACATGTCGAGAAGTTCAGCTTCCGGCCCACGGAAAACCTTGAGTTCGGCTTCGAGCGCACCGTGATCTGGGGAGGCAAGGACCACGAGCCCATCACCATCCACACCTTCCTGAAGTCTTTCTTCAGCTTTAGCTCCCCAAGCGCTGCGGTCAAGAACAGCCGCGACGATCCCGGCGCCCGTTTTGGCGCCTTCGAC
>DASWZM010000010.1:0-1772 GCA_036404455.1 Occallatibacter sp.
CCCGCCGTAACGGCGCGTATTGCGGTGGGTCAGCTCCACCATGGCGTGCAGCAGGTTCATGCTGTTCTTGGCGGCGATGGAGAGGGCGCCCTTAAAGAACTCCATGAGCACGGTTAGCGCTACGAACAGGCAGAATCCGAAAGAGATGAGCGCATACACATGGTGGATACCCATGGCGACCAGGCCGCCCACCAGCACCAGCGCCGCGATGCCCGGAATCTGGAAGTTGCGCCGCAGGCTTTCGATGGAAGTGCGCCGCCAGGCAAACAGCGGCCCGACACCGGTAAGCAGGAGCAGGAACAGGCCGATGGGGACCATCAGGCGGTTAAACCAAGGGGCGTCGAGGGCGATCTTCTCACCGCTGACGGCTTCGGAGACCACCGGGAAGAGCGTGCCCCAAAGTACCGCAAAGCAGCTCGCCAGCAGAATCAGGTTGTTAAACAGGAAGCTCGATTCGCGCGACACCACGCTTTCCAGCTCCGACTCGCTTTTGAGGTAATCCAGGCGATCGAGGATCAGATAGATGGTGGCGGCGATGCCCAGCGCCATGAAAGTCACGAAATACTTGCCGATGTCGGAGCGGGCGAAGGCATGGACCGATTGCACCAGTCCGCCGCGCGTCATGGCCGTGCCGAGAATGCAGAGGAAGAAGGTGGTCGAGATGAGGACCATGTTCCAGACCTTCATCATGCCCTTCTTTTCCTGCATCATCACGGAGTGCAAAAAGGCGGTGCCGGCGAGCCACGGAAGCAGCGAGGCGTTTTCCACCGCATCCCACATCCAGTAGCCGCCCCAGCCGAGTACGTGATACGCCCACGCCATGCCGAGCATGACACCGGTGCTTTGGAACAGCCAGGTGACCAGCGTCCAGCGGCGGGTGGTGTGGATCCACGCATCGCCGGGCTGCCGGGTGATTAACGAACCCATCGCGAAGGCGAACGGCACCGAGAATCCCACATAGCCGAGGTACAGCATCGGCGGATGGATCGCCATGGCGGGATATTGCAGCAGCGGGCTGAGTCCCTGGCCGTCCTGCACCCTGGTGATCAGCTTATCGACCGCCAGCATACGGAAGGGATTGGCGATGAAATTGTTGAGGAGGAGGAAGAATGACTGGAGGGTCGCCAATACTCCGACCACCCACGGCATCATGTCGCGATGCCGGCGGCGGTTAGTGAAGACCACGACCGCGGCGTAGGTGGAAAGGAGGAAAGTCCAGAAGAGCAGCGAGCCTTCCTGCCCGCCCCACCATGCGGCGAACTTATAAAGGACGGGCATGGCGCGGTTGCTATGCTCCGCCACGTAGGAAAAGCTGAAGTCGCTGATGAGGAGCTTGTAAACCAGGATGCCCGACGCCAGCGCTACCAGCAGCCACACGGAATAGACCGCGCGGCCGCCGCTAACTATAAGAAAAGGCTTGCGTTTGATGCGGCCAACGATGGACGCCGCAGCGGCGTAGATAGCCACGCAGAAGGCCAGCAGGATGGCCAACGAACCCAGATTCTCCATAACACCCCTCTAAGCTACTAGATCGAGCCTTTGCCCGTATTGATATTGGGAGCGGCTTGCCCGGGCGCCAGGCCCGGTTTGGACTCGTACTTGGAAGCGCATTTGGCTTGCACAGACCCGGCGCGGAAGATATGGTCCTGACCCAGGCGGCCGTCGGCCAGCGCCTGGGCGCCGTCCTTGAGCGTGTCGGGCAGCGGGTCGGTGCCAGTGTAGACGACCTTCATCCGTTGGTTTTGGTACTCCAGCACGAACTCGGTCTGACT
>DASWZM010000011.1:0-5754 GCA_036404455.1 Occallatibacter sp.
CGTAACGCTGAGGACGACCGCAGCAGAGAGGGCGCTCATCAGTAGTGCCTTGCCGAATTTCGAAAACTTCATGCGATTCCTTCATCCTGGGCAGGCGTGCGCCGCCAGGTTTTCTAGTTCCACAGCAGAGCTGGGTTGGGACGGGTCCCTGCTGCATTGTAAAAGCCAAGGGTGTGTTGTGCCTAGTTTCGGCTCGAGACCGGGCAAAACAGGCATTTTCCAAAGGCCATCCCCGCCTGGGGAGACACCAATCCGGCGCCCGGTCGAGTTGCGATAAGAGTTTCGGGCGCAGATGCGGCTTGGACTCCGGGAAGACAGGAAACGTCAACGGGAACGGGGGAAAGAAGCGATTGGGACGGTGCGGCTCAGGGCCGGAGCCAAGGCTGAGCGCAACCAAGGCTCCGGGTCCCGTTACGGTTCACCACACACGGCAGGACTTCACCGGATACATAGGCTGTCCTTTGGTGCAGCCGAAGGCCTTGCCGAATTCGTCGAAGTTCTGCACTGCACCGTTTGTACGCCAGCGGCCGGGAGAGTGGGGGTCGGTAAGCGCGGACTGGCGGGCCGAAGGCTCGGTCTGGTTCTGGCACCAGACCTGGCCGAAACCGAGGAAATAGCGCTGCGCCTCAGTGTATCCGTCGACCTTGTCGGTGATGGACTTGCCTTGTGCGGCGAGCGTATCGAGCAGGGCCATGTAGGCGATGCGCAGGCCGCCGTTGTCGGCCGTGTTTTCGCCCAGGGTGAGCTTGCCGTTGAGCATCTGCGCGGGTACGTCGCCGTGGGCCGAAGCAGCCTCAAAGCCGCTGTATTCGTCCGCCACGCAATTGGTGCGCTCGGTGAAGGCCTTGCGGTCCTCGGGGGTCTGCCACTCGCGCAGATTGCCCTTGCCGTCGTACTTGGAGCCCTGGTCGTCGAAGCCGTGGGTCATCTCGTGGCCGATGACCACGCCGATGCCGCCGAAGTTGATGGCCGGGTCGATGGTGAAGTCAAAGAAGGGCGGCTGGAGGATGCCGGCGGGGAAGTTGATGTCGTTGAAGGAGGGCTCGTAGTAGGCATTGACGGTGGGCGGCGTCATGCCCCACTCCTTCTCGTCGACGGGCTTGCCGAGGTGGTTCAGGTTCCAGTTGCGCTCGAAGACTGCATTGCGGCGCAGATTGCCGATCAGGTCGTCGCGCTCCACCTTCAGGGCCGAGTAGTCGCGCCACTTTTCGGGATAGCCGATCTTGTTGCGGATCATGGCCAGCTTTTCCCCGGCTGCCTTCCTGGTGGCGTCGGACATCCAGGGGAGGGTCTTGATGTCGTCGCCGAGGGCTTTCTCGAGGGCGGCGACAAGCTGGTCCATGCTGGCCTTGGCGGCGGGCGGAAAGTTCTGCTTGACCCAGTCCTGGCCTACGGCTTCGCCGAGCGCGCGGTCGGTCATGGCGGTGCACTGCTTCCAGCGCGGCGTGGGCTCCTTTTGGCCTTGCAGCGTCTTGCCGAAGAAGGCGAAGTTCTCATCGAAGAAGGCCTTGGGCAGGTTTTCGGCCGAACCGTGGATTGTGTGCCAGCGGAAGTAGGACTTCCAGGCGTCGATGGGCTCTCTGGCAAGGAGATCGTTGAGACCCTTGAAAAAGTCGGGAGTGGCCACGTTCAGCGTGTCGAAGGGGCGCACGTCGATGGCCTTGAAGTAGACCGCATAGTCGAAGTCCGGCGTCAGCTTCTGGAAGTCGGCCAGGGTGTAAATGTGGTAGTGCTTTTCCGGGTCGCGCAACTCGGTGCGGTCTGTGGAGGCCGTGGCGAGGGCGGTCTCGATTTCCATGACCGCAGCGGCTTCCTTGGCGGCCCGGTCCGGAGAGTCGCCGGCGAGGGTGAAGATTCTGGTGACGTGCTCGACGTACTGCCTGCGGATCTCCTGGAACCGTTTGGTGTCCTTGATGTAGTAGTCGCGATCAGGCAGCGAGAGGCCAGCCTGGCCGATGCCGGCGATTTGCAGGGAGGAGTCCTTCTGGTCCTGCTCGACGCGAAAGCGGAAGAGCGGCGCGGGGCTGCCTTCCGAGGCCAGATCGCCGATGAGCGTGGCCAGATGGTGAGCGTCCTTGAGGTCGGCGATGCGCTTGAGCGCGGGCGCGATCGGTTCCAGGCCCTTCTGCTCGACGAGACCGGTGTTCATGCAGGCGGCAAAGTAGTCGCCATACTGCTTTTCGAGCGGACTTTTGGGGTTGGCGGCGGCGGCGTCCAGCTCCTGCCAGAGCAGGTAGCGGTTGCGCTCGCCGAGCAGCGAAAAAGAGCGCGCCCAGCGCGCCTGGTCGGCGGGGATGGGATTGCTCTTGATCCAGTTGCCGCAGGCGTACTGGTAAAAGTCAGTGCAGGGATCGGCGGTCTTGTCGATGGCGGCTAGATCGAAGCTCTTGATGGCCGCAGGGGGCGCGGGCTTGGACGCGTCGGCCTGCGTGGCGGCGGGGACCTGCGCGAGGGCGGTTGCGGCGGCCAGAATGAGGATGGAAGCGAGACGAAAACAGTTCATAGGATTTCCTTTTGGAAACGATGTGGACCGACCAAGTCTCTCGGCGCCTGGAGCGCTCATGGATGGAGGCCGGGATGGAGCTTGAAGCAGCCAATGCAGCGCGGGCTGCGCTGCTTAGGAGGCTATCACGCAGGGCGGACTGGGATGAAGGCTGTTGGGCGCCGGCGCTGGAGGATGCGGACGACCGCAGTCGGCCCTATTTGCTACACTCCGCTTGCGGTTCCCCATTGGAGGTTTACGAATGATCCTGCGGAAGGGTTTTGCAGTTGCATTGTTTCTGATGGCAGGCGCGGTGGCAATTTTGGCGCAACCGGCGGCGCAGCCCGCGGCGAAGCGCACCCTGGTGCGCGCCGGCCACCTGCTCGACGTGAAGACGGGCAAGCTGGCCGATGGCCAGACCATTGTTGTGGTGGGCGAGACGATTCAATCGATTGCGCCGACGGATCAAGTGCAGGCGCAGGCCGCCGATACGGTGGTCGATCTGGGCGGGTTGACGGTGCTGCCGGGGCTGATCGACGTGCACACGCACCTGACCTACAATCCGGACTTCGATCCTTACCGCGAGCTGACCTCGACCGACGCCAAGGAAGCTATCAACGGAGTGGTGAATGCGCGCACCACGCTGCTGGCCGGATTCACCTCGGTGCGCAACGTGGGCGCCGGCGGGTATACCGACGTGGACCTGCGCGACGCCATCAATGCGGGGCAGATTGCGGGGCCGCACATGCTGGTGAGCGGGCCGGCGCTGGGCATTACCGGCGGCCATTGCGACGACAACCTGCTGCCCATCAAGTATCACGCGGTGGGGGACGGCGTGGCGGACGGCATTGCCGCGGTGCAGCAGAAGGTGCGGCAGAACATCAAGTACGGGTCGGACCTGATCAAGATTTGCGCCACGGGCGGCGTGCTGTCAAAAGGCGACGATCCGCAGGCCGCGCAATACACGCTCGAAGAGATGAAGGCCATTGTGGCCGACGCGCACAGACTGGGGCGCAAGGTGGCCGCGCATGCACATGGGGCGCAGGGGATTCTATGGGCTACAGAGGCAGGGGTGGATTCGATCGAGCATGGGAGTTACATCAACGATGAAGCTATCGCCGAGATGAAGAAGGATGGGACTTACCTGGTGCCTACGCTGTATCTCGAGGATTGGATCATCGAGAAAGGCAACCTGCCGCCGTTCTACCACCAGAAGATGGTGGACGTGAGCGCCGTGGCCAAGAGCAACATCAAACACGCCATGCAGGCGGGGGTGAAGATTGCGATGGGCACCGATGCGGCGGTGTATCCGCATGGGTTGAACGCGCATGAGCTGGATGTGTATGTGAACCAGTTGGGCATGGCGCCGCTTGCGGCGCTGCAAACGGCCACGGTGAACGCCGCCGACCTGATGGGCTGGAGCGCGAAGACGGGGACGCTGGAAGCGGGGAAGTGGGCGGACATCATTGCTGTGGAGAAGAATCCGCTGGACGATGTACGCGTGCTCGAGAACGTGAAGTTCGTGATGAAGGCGGGGGTGGTTTACAAGAACGAGGGAACAGGGAATAGGGACTAGGGACTCGTTCCGTGTGGATACTTGGTCTCCCATGTCTCAAGAGCGAGACCCGGGGCGCCCGGCCGCCCATTGACAAACGTACAGGAAACATGTACGTTCTTGATTAGGGGCCACCGCCATGCCTGTTGAAACCACTTATACCGCACTACGCGAAAAGCTGGCCAGCTTCCTTGACCAGGTCACCGACGACCGCGAGGTTGTCTTCGTGCGCCGCCGCGGCGCGCGCGATGTGGCCATCCTACCCGCCGATGAGCTGTCGAGCCTGATGGAAACAGCTTACCTGCTGCGTTCACCCAAAAACGCTGAGCGACTGCTGGGGGCGCTGCGGCGCGCGGAAAATGGGGAAGGCACCGTTGAGACAGTGGAGGAATTACGAAAATCAGTAGGTTTGTAAACAGATAGGGATCGATCCGTAGAGGCCAAATAAGGAACGAAATGGCAAACCGAGAAGCACGCAAAAGGCCCTCAGAACGTGACGCGGTATTCGATCCCGTATTTCGTGAAGACTTAATCTGGTTCGTCAAAAACGATCGCAAGGCGGCGATTCGCACTTTGGAACTCGTAGAAGCAGTGCTTGCCGATCCTTTCGTCGGCATTGGGAAGCCTGAGCCGCTTCGATTTGAAATGAGTGGCACCTGGAGCCGGAGAATTACTCAAGAGCATCGGCTGGTCTATAACGTCACCGCCGACCGAATTTATTTTCTTCAGGCGCGGTATCACTACGAGTGAGAGGCGTGGGCCAGAGACTTCTTGCTATACGTTCAGGTGCGCGACGGGGCGGAGTTTGCGACTTCAAGCGCGGAGATTCTTGTTTCAAGGGCGCGGAAGAACTGGATAGATTCGATGCGCCGCGCGGCGGTGTCGAGTCGAATTCTCTCGATCTCTTCGCTGAATTCCAGGCGCCTTTGAATGCGTGAAAGGATTGTCTGAATTTCACGCAACTCGGGGCCGAGTTCCTCCTCAAATACCTGCCGAATCTCCTCAACGCTCATCTAAATAGCTTCTCCTGGTCGGGATTCCAGACCGTCTTCTGGCCTTATCGGAGAGATTCGAAACGGTCTTTACAGCGCGGCGGGGGGGCTGCCACACTAGGGAGTGGACACCCAGACAATCGTTATTCTCGATTTTGGTTCGCAGTATACGCAGTTGATTGCGCGGCGGATACGCGAACAGAACGTCTTCTCCGTGGTGCTGCCGTGTACGGCGCCTCTCTCTGAAATTCAGGCGCTCAAACCGCTCGGCTTGATTCTGTCGGGCGGGCCGTCGTCGGTGTATGACGCGGATGCGCCGGCGGCTGACCCGCGGCTGCTGGAGCTGGGCGTGCCGGTGCTGGGCATCTGCTATGGGCTGCATTTCATCGTCCATCACCTGGGCGGCAAGGTGAAGCCGGCGCCGCGCCGGGAGTATGGGCACGCCGAAGTGACCATAGAGGACAGTGCATCGCCGCTGTTTGCCGGCTTGCCGGCAACGCTGCAGGTGTGGATGAGCCACGGAGACGAGGCGTTGGAGCTGCCGCCGGGGTTCCGGCGGACGGCGGTGACTTCAAATGCGCTGGCGGGGATTGCCAACGAGGAGCGCCGCATCTGGGCGGTGCAGTTCCACCCCGAGGTGCACCATACGCCGCTGGGGCCGCAACTGATCAAAAACTTCCTTTTCAACATCTGCGGGGCGGCGGGGGACTGGACGCCGGCGCACT
>DASWZM010000012.1:0-1792 GCA_036404455.1 Occallatibacter sp.
GAAGCGACTGCGGCATTGCTGTAACACCTCAAACCCCGTCGGCATGGCCGGCCCGTGCGCTTCGCGCACCTGCCGGGCCGGTCCTGCCGCAGAAACGCAGAATTCGATATGAAAAAACCAAAACCCAATCCAACAACCCACAACCCCATCAATCTCCCCGAGGCCCGACGGACCATGTCGGCCCTGTTGCCCCACCTGCCGGAGCCCACAGTGGGCGAATGGTTGACGGTGCGTGGATTGCGGTTGCCAGACTACGAGGCGCTTGCGGCCTCGAACGCGCTGCCCATTTTGGATCAGCCCGGGGCCTTGTTGGAGGGCCTCGGCCCGTACCCTGCGACCGGTTTGCCCATGCACTGGATGGATGCGTGTGAGGAACAAAAAAGGCGCTTGATCCGGTCGACGCAACTCTTGCGCCTTCATGCCGCCTGTCTGCGCGCGGAAACGGAGGATGCCGGGATTCCGGATTTGGCTGGTTGTGACGGTGTAGTCGCTGGTCTGCTGCTGCTGGTCGCAAGGCCTTGTCTGGCAGCATTGCGGGAGGCTCTTGTTTGCCGGGCTGTCACCTCCCCTTTTGGCGCTTATCTTGCCGCGCACGGAATGCTGATTGAGGACGAGCACGCCCGTGTGCTCGATGCCATCGCCGGGGACCCCCGGATGGCTTCGGCGCTGTGCCGGCGCGACCCGGTCGCCGCCGGCAACTTGCCGAAACGCCTTTTCGGGTCGCATAGCCTCTGGTCTGCCGCGGTCCAACTGAACCGCTCCGAGGCGGGGCTTTGGTTGCGGGGTGTAGTCGCCCAAGCGGCCGCAGACCCGGTCGCCGCGATCACCGCGCTCACACTACAGCCGGGTGCCAGCGACCCGGCGTCCAGACGGTGGGTGGCGGTGCTGGTCAAGAGCAAACCACTCTTCGCCTGTGAGGTGGCGCGCTGGTCCAGGTGGACCTGGATTTTGCCGCGCTGGGAAAACCTGCGGGATCAACTGCAAGATCGGGCCACCTCGGACTTGGGTTGTTCGTGGTTTCATTGGTATCGCGATGTGCGGCGGGAGCAATACCACGAGGCGCTGCGAAACGAGAGCGTCGAAATCCTGTGGGCAGCCGAGCTCATCCATGCCACCAAGGATTTTGGCCACGCCCTTCGCCGCCGTTGCGTCCTGCGGCTCAACTCCAACCCCGCCGACCTCGAAACGAAGCTCGCGTTGCGCTGGCTGAACCAGCGAGGCCGTCCGCACTGAGTGCCAAGCAAACCAAACCACTTCACGGACCGGGAGATCAGGCCATGAGACAGGGAAACGATTGTTTGCCTTTGCGCGCCGCCCCCGCTGAAACGCGGGATCGAATGCGCTCGTGACCCCAAGCCAGACAAACGCGGAAGGCGTGGTAAGCGGAGATTGCCCCAAGTTGGACAGAGATGAATGCACAGCCGGTGGGCGCGGCGGCTCCGCCGCCTTGCCACGCCGCCGGCTGTGAAAGAACGGTGAGTTTTTGAACAGTTACAAATCCCGGGTGAAGCCGGTCCGTTCGCTCCGCTCCTGCGCCGCACCAGCCTCCCCCACAAACGCCAGAGCAAATGCTAAATCCAAATCCCAAAATGAAGTATATTCTTGACAAACACCGTCACGTCGAGCGCCTCGATTTTACGGAAGTCCTCGAAGCATTCGATGACGCGACCATTGCCCCGGAGCGTCTGAGACAGTTGTGCGGCACCTTGGAAATCACGTTTACAGGTTACCAGGGCGAGACACGACTCCCTTTCCTCATCCCGGAAGTCCGGGCCTTTTTTCGCGCCGTGCG
>DASWZM010000013.1:0-2317 GCA_036404455.1 Occallatibacter sp.
GAGCCTGGCGCCGGAGCCGGCGGAGGCTGCGGACCTGGTGCGGCGCGCCATTGACCTGGTGCAGCAACTTGACCCCGCGGGAGTGGGCGCCAGAGATTTACGCGAGTGCCTGCTGATCCAGATCACGGCGCAACAGCAAGAGTTCAGCCATTTGTATGCGAAGCGGGCGGCCGAACCGGCCGACGATCCGCATCGGGGATTCCGCGCCGAGGCCGAGGCGCGGCTGGAGGAGCGGCGGCGCAGCATGGAAGTGGCGGCGCTGATTGTGGACCTTCACCTGCCTCTGCTGCAAAAGCGGGACGTAAAAGACCTGGCGCGGGCAGCTCAGATTACGCCCGCGGAGGCGCACGCCGGGGTGGAGTTCATCCGCACCCTGGACCCCCGGCCCGGCCGGCTCTACAACCGGGAGCAGACGCGGCTGATCGAACCCGACGTGGTGTTCATCAAGCGCGGTGGCGAGTGGGCCGTTTCAATGAACGAGGAAGACATGCCCAGCCTGCGGCTCAGCCAGCGCTACCGGCGGATGCTGGTGGCGAAGAACACCGACAAAGAAGTGAAGGACTACGTGAAGGAGCGTTTCCGCTCCGCGATGCAACTGATGCGCAACATCGCGCAGCGGAAGAGCACGATTCTGCGGACTTGTGAAGTCATCGTGCGCCGCCAGCAGGATTTTCTGGAACAGGGCGTCGAGTCGCTGCGGCCGATGATGATCAAGGAAGTGGCTGAGGAGATCGGGGTTCACCCCTCGACGGTGAGCCGCGCGGTGTCAAACAAGTACGCGCACACGCCGCAGGGGGTCATCGAGCTGCGCTTCTTCTTCTCCGAGGGGTCGAACGGGCCGGAGGGCGCAGATACGCCCTTGCTGGTGCTCAAGCGCAAGGTGCGCAAGCTGATTGAGGAGGAGGATGCGCGCCATCCGCTGACCGACGACCAGCTGGCCGCGATGCTGCAGGCCCAGGGGATTCAGTTGACCCGCCGCACCGTGGCCAAGTACAGGGAGGACATGGGGATTCCCTCCACGCACCAGCGGCGGCGGCGCGACGAGTAGTGGAGGACAGTTGGCAGTTGGATTGTTTGCAGGGTTAACGGATTTTCAAGCGCTTTCTCTCGGTAGCTGCCCGGTTGAGGGTTGACGCTGCGCACGGATCACTGAGAACTG
Organism: Occallatibacter sp.; assembly: GCA_036404455.1. Lineage (GTDB taxonomy): Bacteria > Acidobacteriota > Terriglobia > Terriglobales > Acidobacteriaceae > Telmatobacter. The sequence goes on from DASWZM010000013.1 coordinate 1,160, forward strand.
ACAACTGACGACCGTTCGCTATAGAATCCGGTGTTCCTCAGCCGAAAGCCGAGCTGGGATAACGAGGAGCGGAGGCTGACCATGGAAGTGGAGTTCACCGCCAGGCAAGTGAAGATCTCCAAGGCGCTGCGCACGCAGGCCGAGGAGGGGATGGAACGTATTGCCCGCATTCTGGGCAAGACCGCGCGCGCCAGCATCACCTTCGGCGCACAGAGGCACCTGCAGATCGTGGAGCTGACCGTACAGGTGCGGCTGCAGACGATTGCGGCAACAGGCAAGGGCGACACCCTGGATGCGGCGCTGCGGGAGGCGATGGAGCATGCCGAGAACCAGGCGCGACGGTACCGGGACCGGCGGCTGGAGCGTAAACGCCTGCCCAAGGAAGAAAAGGTGTTGACCGCGCCCCCGGTTGCCCGGCCCAAGTCTCGCGCCGCACAACCGGCTGCCGACGCCGGGGAGGAGAAGCAGACCCGGGCGAAGGCCAGCGCGTCGATCGCCGTCCACTCGTTTCCCAACCGCGCGACGGTGGTCGAGCCGCACATTCTCAAGAACGGCGAAGCGATTTCCCTGCGGCCGATGACCATCGAAGAGGCCGTGAAGGACGCGGAGTTTCGCGATCGCGACCTCGTGATTTTCCGCAATCCTGCCGGAGAGATGTTTGTGCTCCATCGCCGCCGCGACGGGCAGATGGAACTGGTGGAGATTCCCTAAGAACCTGTCCAATAACTTGCGGGCAGCGCTCGCACGGGAGCAGAGGGCGAGCATTGCCGGGAGAGCGCAAGCAGCAGGGGGTGTCGCCCGGTTAACGCATGAGTAACGTCCACCCCCACCCCCATCTCTGAACACTCTTTAAAGAAACGCCTTGTTTTCAGCGGGTTACGACAGGGGTTTCGCTCCAAATGTCTGATTCAAAACGAGTGATTTGCAGATTCTAGACGTTAAAGGAGTTATGCCGCTTTTTTCGGTGTGCGAGGGATACTTTGCTGACCAAATCCACGAAAACAAGGCCCCTCCTTGCGCGCCTGTTTGTGCGCAGCTTCCTGACCTGTGCTTCGCTTGGTGGAGCTCACCACCCTTGCTGTCGGGCTATCGCGCCCTATTCAATTCACATTATGCGCCGTGGGCACATAATCTTCTGCAAAAGGTCAGCCGTTTTCC
>DASWZM010000014.1:0-1861 GCA_036404455.1 Occallatibacter sp.
GGATAAACTGCCGAAGTAAAGACAATCGACTTCCCGTCCGGCGACCAGAGGGCATTGTCCGCCTCGGTCGAAATCCCCGTCAGCTTCTTCGGGTTGCTGGTGGCTCCGGTCGAGCCGTCGAAATCCGCCAGCCACACCTGCTGGCCGCCCTCGCGGCTGCTGAGGAACAGGATCCGCTTGCCGTCGGGGGCGAACTGGACGCCGCTATCGCCTGGCCTGGCCACGGCCAGAGGGATGGGGTCGCCGCCCGCGATGGCCTGCAGCCACAACTCCGCTGTTTTTGTATTCTGGTCCAGATTCACGGTGGTCACGGAGTAGGCCAGCCACTTGCCGTCCAGCGAGACGGCGGTTTCGCCCAGGCGCTTCATCTTCATCATGTCCTCGAAGGTCATGGGCCGCTTGGCGGAATTGGGCTGGGCGGAGCAAAACGGCGTGATGACGGAAGCAAGTGCAAGAGAGAGAACGAGCGTTTGCCTGTACATGGGATTTCCTATCCGCACGGAGAAAGCCATCGTTCGCGCGAAGGAAAAGTGTACACCGATCCTGCCAGTCGGCAGCCGGACCTATTTGTTCTCGTTGCCGGTGAGCCGGAAGGTGATGGTGCCCCAGAACAGCCGGGCCCGCATCTGCACCGGCAGGTGCCGCTCGTCGTCGGTATACCAGATCCAGATGTTGCCGCGATTCTTCACCACGCCGGCGTCGGCCGTGGGCTGCACGCGCAGGGTCTTGAAGGTGCCCAACGTGGTCTTGATCTCTTCCCGGCCTTCCACCTTCATGGTTACCGGCACGGTGTGCAGCGCGTCTACCACCGGGATGACAAAGGTCTTGCCAACTTCCATGGGCTGCGACGAGGCGTAATACACGCCGGTCAGCAGGTCGGTGAGACAGGCTTGCACGGGCGCCTCCACATGCTTGGCTTGCCCGGTGACCAGGTTCTTCTCATCCAGGATGGATTTCCCCTGGGCATAGTCCAGCCGGAGCGTGGAATTCACCTGACGGCGGCCCTCAACGGTCTGCTTGTCGAACTCGTAGGTGCAGCCCTTTTCGCGGTCGAAGGTGGACTGGAAACGGTCTCCCACATGGAAGAGCAGGTTGATGGCGCCAATGGTGTCGGCATTTGCGGTGATGCGCTCCTGACCGCCCGTTGCCTCAAAGTGCAGAACGGCCGTCCCGGCGGGAAAGACCCGCCAGTCAACGGTATAGATGAGAGTCTGCTTTTGCGGAAAACTAAACTCCGCGCGCGGCGGCGTAAGCAGGGCCACCTGCTGGGCGTGAGACCCGGCGGCCAGTGCAAGGGCACAAAAAACGGATGCGGCGGTTGTGCGCGTCTTCACCGTCAGGCAGGACTCCTTGATCGATTGACTGTCTTGCCGCGGGGGGCGCTCACCGCAACCAATGCACGAGTGCGCTGAATGCCGGCCGCAGGAAGAGCAGGCTGAGATACAGCAGAGCGGCCCCTATACCTGCATTGTACTCGCGGTGCTTGAGATAGAGCGAGAGAGAGAAGCCGCCGGTCCCGGTTTCGTCACTGGGGTGAGTAGCCGGAGTCAGACGCGGAATCAATCGGGGCACGCGGCGGCAATACTCATCGAATTCGGGGAATGTGGCATGCAGAAAGCGCTCCTCCGAGGCGATGACCGGGACGTAAATCATCCCAAACCCGGCTGCGAGCACCAGCGCCACCGGCCAACTGAGCAGGGCCAGCGCAAAGCCGGCGGCAATCAGCATCGATCCCAGGTAAAGCGGGTTGCGGGTGTGGGCGTAAGGACCGGTCACGGTCAGCTCGCGGTTCTTTTTCACGTAGCCGGCGGCGTAGGCGCGCAAAGCCAGGCCGGGCAGCACCAGCGCCAGGCTCCAGGCC
>DASWZM010000015.1:0-2503 GCA_036404455.1 Occallatibacter sp.
GGAACCAGCGTAGATGTACCCCGAAAGCAAGCCCGCCAAGTGGCTTTTTCTGCCTCCCGGAAGACTCTCTGCAAGGATACGATTTCTCTGGTTCCGCTCTAAGCCGGGCCAGCTTGCTCTTTCTCCGCCACTCCCAGCGGATCGTTGTCCCGGTCCGTCACCTCGACAAGCTCGGCCAGCTGCGCCGCCAGCTCGGGCTTCCAGCTTCCCTCCGGCGCCCGCCAACTCCAGTTGCCCGCTCCCACTGCCGGCGTATTCATCCGCGCCACCGAGCCCAGCTCAAGCAGGTCCGGCGCCGGAACCACCGCCAGTTCCGCCACGCTTGCCTCCACGGCCCGAATCAGCGGCCACACCGGGTGCTCGCCCACCGGTCCCACGTAAGCCTCCACGGCGCTTCGCTCAACCATTCCGGCCGTCCGCCACCAGCCCAGCGTGGTGTCGTTGTCGTGCGTGCCCGTGTAGGCCACGGTCCCCGGCGTGAATTCGTGCGGCAGATGCATATGCGCACTCTTGTCGCTGAACCCAAACTGGATCACCTTCATCCCCGGCATGCCCAGCTCTATCCGCAGGGCCTCCACCTCCGGAGTAATCAGCCCCAAATCCTCGGCCACCAGCGGCAGCGGTCCCAGCGCCGCTTCCAGCGCGCGGAACAGTTCCTTCCCCGGCGCCTTCATCCACTTCCCGTTCATGGCCGTCTTCTCCGCGGCCGGAATGGCCCAGTAAGCCTCGAACCCGCGGAAATGGTCCAGCCGCACAATGTCGTAAAGCTGGCAGGCTCGCCGAATCCGGTCGATCCACCAGTCGAAACCGCTTTCGGCCAGCACCTCCCAGCGATAGAGCGGATTGCCCCAGCGCTGCCCGGTCGGCGAAAAGTAGTCCGGCGGCACGCCGGCGATCCGCAGCGGCCTCAGCTCCTCGTCCAACTCGAACAGCTCGGGGTGAACCCACACGTCCGCCGAATCCATGTTGACGAATATCGCCACGTCGCCCAGAATTCGTATTCCCCTCCGCGCCGCAATCTCACGCAGGTTGTTCCACTGCCGCGCAAAGACGAACTGCAGCACCTGTTCCTGCGCCAGTGCGCGTCCATGCTGCGCGGTGATTTCCGCAAGAGCCTCCGGCTGGCGCCGGCGCACTGGCTCGGGCCACTCCGTCCACGCGCCCGTTTTGAACTGCCGGCGCAGCTCGGCATAAAGGGCATAATCGTTCAGCCAGCCCGCCTCGGCCCGGCAAAACTGCTCGAAATCGGCCCACACTTCGGCCAGCCACGGATCATGAGGCCCGCGGTCCAGAAAATTTCCCGCCGCCTCGTGGAGCAGCGGCAGCTTCCGCGCCTCCACCTGGTTGAAATCCACATTGCCGCCCCCTCCGGCCAGCCCGGCAATTCGATCGCCCTCAATCCAACCCCAGTCCGAAAGGTATTCGAGGCTGATGAGGTAGGGATTGCCCGCAAAGGCCGACGATCCCGCATACGGCGAGTTGCCGTACCCCGTGGGGCACAGCGGCAGAACCTGCCAGACGTGCTGTCTGGCCGCCGCGAGAAAGCCCACAAACTCGTGGGCCTCCGGTCCCAGGTCGCCGATGCCCCCATGTGAGGGCAGCGAGCTCAAGTGCAGCAGAACTCCGGCCGAACGTTGAAATTCCATCTCTCCATTATCGGCTGCATCGCAGGCATAGGTCGATTCCACCGCTCGCCCAGCCGCTATAATCCGTGTGTTCGACATTCAAAGCCGTCAACCCTCCCAGAAAAAGCCCGAGGAACAAATCCCTTGCAGATACGCTTCAGCCGTTCATCCTTCTCAGCCCTGGCCCTCCTGCTTGCATTCCTGGCGCCTGTTTCCGCCACGGCAAAATCGGCCCCTCCCCAACTTCTTGTCCTAGCCGCGGGCTGGCAGTTGCAGGACGCAGCCAAGGTACCGCAATCCGGCGCGGAGGTTGCGGCTCCGGGCTTCAATGCGGCCGGCTGGTTGAACGCCACCGTTCCCGGCACCGTGCTCACCACCCTGGTCAACAACCACGTCTACCCCGAGCCGCTCTACGGTGAGAACAACCGCCCCGAAACCATTCCCGAGAGCCTGGCGCGCACCTCCTGGTGGTACCGAAACCTGATCGACGTTCCCATGTCCTACAAGGGCCAGCGCATCTGGCTCAACTTCGACGGCATCAATTACTCCGCAACCGTCTGGGTCAACGGAACTCAAGTTGGAACCATGCGCGGCGCCTTCACCCGCGGCATCTTCGACATCTCGCCCAATGTGAAGCCGGGCCACCAGGCCGTCCTGGCCGTGCTCGTTGCGCCCCAACCCCACCCCGGAGTCTCCCATGAGCACACCTTGCGCGACGGCCTGGGACAGAACGGCGGCGAGACCGCCATCGACGGCCCAACCTTTCTTTCCACTATCGGTTGGGACTGGATTCCCGCCATTCGCGACCGCGACACCGGCATCTGGCAAAAGGTCTTTCTCTCGGCCACAGGCCCTGTGCTGGTGAAGGACCCGCTGGT
>DASWZM010000016.1:0-6827 GCA_036404455.1 Occallatibacter sp.
AGGGAGTGTAGTCCGCGATTCTGGAGGGAGTGTAGTCCGCGATTCTGGAGGGAGTGTAGATCGCCGATTCCGGAGGGAGCCGGGGGCTTCAGCCCCCGGAAAGAATGCGAATTTGCGGGGCCTTCAGGCCCGGGCCTTTGCCCCTTCCCCGACGGCAGGAAGCAAGCACAAATGCAGTATTTATCCTCTGGGGGAATAAGGCCCTTGCAACAGAGACTTTTTCAGAGACTCCCTAGAAGTGATACGCCACGCCGATCACCGGGTTGAAGATGTTGTACCACTTGTTGGTGGCGAACGTGGTGTCGCCGAAGGTTGGAACCTTGGTGACCAGGCCGCGGTACTCCACGCGGATGTCGAAGCTGGGGCTGATCTCGTACGCGATGCCGGCTCCATACACGGCGCCGACCGCGGTCTGCTGTTTCACGTCTAGCGAGGTGGTGCCTGTGTTGCGGATGGGCAGGAAGATTAATCCGGCGGGGCCTGCCTCGGCAAACGGATTGAATTTGCGGTAGTTGAACGTTCGTACATAGGCCGCCGAAGCCTCCTGGGTACGGGTCAACACCTTGATGCCGTTGGGAAACTGGGGCAGAACGAACTTGATGGTGTTCTGGTAAGTAATGCCGTAGTTGGCCTCCAGCGCGCTCGACGGCGTGAGCATGAAGCGGTAGCTGGCCAGGGCGCCCAGGGCGTAGTTGGAGTGGACTTGGACATCGGTTTGCGAGGCAATGAACGGCTCAACAAGAGCCGATCCGCTGATGCTGATATCCTGGCGGCTTTCCTGGGCGCGGCCTGCGGCTGCGCTTACGGCCAACAGGAATGCAATGATGGCGATCTTCTTCATTCGGTCCTGAACCTCAAGACTGCACTCGCCGTCCGGCTGGCAACGAGCTTGTCGAATCCGGCGCGCCGGTTGAGCCGGGCCCCGCTCTCAGCATTGTAACTGGCCGGGACGGGTCGGCGTCAGAAACCCATCCCAACGGTCCTTACCCTGCCACTGTTCTTTGCCTTTAGACGCACCTGAATCGATTCCGGCGTTAACCGCGCAAAGGCGGGGATTGAGGGACTCAGTCCCTCAGTCCCTTAGTCCCTAGTCTTCTATGTCCCTCGTCCCTATCCCGCCCGCTCCACGTGGTAGTAAAACGGCGGTCCCTGCTCCTGGGCCAGCGCCCGCACCGTGCGCAGAAAGGCCCTGGCGGCAAAGGAGAGCGCGGCCTGCCGCCGGTGCACCAGCCTGAGCACCCGCCGTATCTCCAGCTCGTCCACCGCAACCCGCACCAGGTCCCCGGTCTCGAGCTCATGCGCCACCGTCAGATGCGGAACCAGCGCCACACCGTTGCCCATGGCCACAAACCGCTTGATCGCCTCGATGGTCGGCAGCTCGATCGCCATGTTCAACGGCGTCCGGTAGCGCTGGAACGTCTCGATCACCTTCCGCCGCAACGGAGAGGTCACGTTGTGGCCCACAAAAAGTTCCTCCCCCAGGTCGGTGATGGAAACCCGCTCAGTACCCGCCAACGGATGATGGGGGCTCACGATGAACGCCAGGCTGTCCCCGTACACCGCAATGGTGCGAAACTGCGCCGGATCCGCCTTGAACGAGATCACCCCCAGCTCAAACGTGCGCAGGTTCAGCTCCTCGGGAATGCGCGAGGCCAGCATCCGGTGCACCGTCACGCTCACATGCGGAAACTCCCGCCGGAACCGGTCGATCGCCGGCAGCAGGTACATGCAGGTGTACTCGTTGGCCGCCAGTTGCAGCCGCCCCCGCTCCAGGCTCTTCAACTCACCTAACGCACTGGACGCCTCCCGCCTGAGCGCCAGCAGCCGCAGCGCATAATCGCGCAGCAGCACTCCCGCCGCGGTCAACGACCCGTCCCGCGCCGCACGGTCGAAGAGCGTCTCGCCCACCGAAGCTTCCAGCTTGCGGATCACCTGGCTCACCGCCGGCTGCGTCCGGTGCAGCCGCACCGCCGCCCGCGAGAAGCTCCGCTCCTCCGCCACCGCGAGAAAGGTTTCGAGTTGATTCAGTTCCATCGAGCCTCCAAAAACAGCTTCTAGCTTCTAGCTTTTAGCTTTTAGCCAAAACCAGGTCACGCCCTCCCCCTTGATCAATCGGAGCCGAATCAGCTGACGTTAGAGCCAAATACCCACGCCTCGCATGGTTCAAGCTAGCGGCTGGAAGCTAGCCGCTAGAGGCTTTCCTTCATCATAAGCAATTCTAATCGCTTCCACAAAAAGAATAACATTGCCTTATACCACTCCCATGCGAGACACTAGTACTAATCGCAAGCGGCTTTCTCTGGCAGGCAAGTACATGACCTCAAATCACCTGTATTTCTTCGACACCACCCTGCGCGACGGCGAGCAGTCGCCCGGCTGCAGCATGACCACGCAGGAAAAGCTCACCATGGCCCACGCCCTCGAGGACCTTGGCGTGGACATCATCGAGGCCGGCTTCGCCATGGCCTCCGAGGGCGACTTCGCGGCCATCGCCACCATCACCCAGGCCATCCACAAGCCGCGCATCGCGTCGCTGGCCCGCGCCAAGACCGAAGACATCGAGATGGCCGCCCGCGCCCTCCAGTTTGCCGACCGCGCCCGCATCCATGTCTTCCTCGCCTCCAGCGACCTGCATCTCGAATACAAGCTCAAGATCAGCCGCGCCGAGGCCCTGGACCAAACCGCCGATTCGGTGCGCCTCGCCCGCTCCCTGTGCGACGATGTCGAGTTCTCCCCCGAAGACGCCACCCGCTCCGATCGCGATTTCCTCGTCCAGATGGTCCGCGTGGCGATCGAGGCCGGCGCCACCACCATCAACATGCCCGACACCGTCGGCTACTCCACCCCCGAGGAGTACGGCCGCATGTTCGCCGAGGTCCGCGAGCGCATCCCGGCCATCGACGAGCAAGGCATCGTCCTCTCCTCGCACTGCCACGACGATCTCGGTCTGGCCGTGGCCAACTCCCTCGCCGCCGTTCAGAACGGAGCGCGTCAGGTCGAGTGCACCATCAACGGCATCGGCGAGCGCGCCGGCAACGCCGCTCTCGAAGAGATCGCCGCCGCCCTCTATGTCCGCGGCGACCACTTCGGCATCACCACCTCCATCAAGCTAGAGAACCTCTACCCCACCAGCCAGGTCCTCGGCCAGATCATCACCTTTCGCCCCTCCCCCAACAAGGCCGTCGTGGGCGACAACGCCTTTGCCCACGAGTCCGGCATTCATCAGCACGGCATGTTGGCCAACCCCCTCTGCTACGAGATCATGACCCCCACGCTGGTCGGTGTGGCCAAGACGCATCTGGTCCTTGGCAAACACTCCGGCCGCGCCGCGCTGCGCCATCGCCTGGAGCAGTTGGGCTTCGCACTCACCCGCGATGAGCTGCAACACGTCTACTACCGCTTTGTGGCGCTGGCAGACCGCAAGAAGAACATCTACGACCAGGACCTGATCGGCATTGTCCCCGACCAGATTCGCGAGCGCCGCCGCGAACCGGTCTCGGAGCTGGATTAGCACGCCGAGACCGGGTCGCATCTTTGAAAGGGCACGACTTCAGCCGCCGTCGTCCAGGCATCTTTGAAAGGGCACGACTTTAGTCGTGCCATAAACGCCGCAAAATTAACGTGGGCTTTAGCCCCTGAGGAAATGCAAGCCCCAACCTGATCACTGATCTCTGGCATCTGATCTCCGATCTCTGATCTCTGAAAACTGATCTCTGGAGAAGCATGAAGCTCAAGATTCTAGTCACCGCCGGCGACGGCATCGGTCCCGAAGTCACCAACGAAGCCGTCTCTGTGCTGCAGGAAGTCGCCCAACTCGGCGGCCACACATTTGATTTTGACGCTAAACGCATCGGCGGCGTCGCCATCGTCAACGACGGCACACCTCTTCCCGCCGACACCCTTGCCGCCGCGCTCAGCTCCGACGCGGTGCTGCTCGGCGCAGTCGGCGGCAACGAGTTCAATTCCCTTCCCCCCGACAAGCGCCCCGAAGCCGGCCTGCTGCAACTCCGCGCCGCGCTCGGCGGCTTCGCCAACCTCCGCCCCGCCTTTGCCTTCAAGGAGCTCGCCGTCAACAGCCCCCTGCGCCCCGAGATCATCGACGGCGCGGACATTCTCTTCGTCCGCGAACTCCTCGGCGGCCTCTACTTCGGCCAGCCCCGCGAGTGGAACCGCTCGACCGGCGAAGCCTGGAACACCATGCGCTACACGCGCGATGAAGTCGTCCGCGTAGCCCGCGTGGCCTTCTCGCTCGCCACCAAGCGCCACAACAAAGTCACCAGCGTCGACAAGGCCAACGTCCTTGAAGTCTCCCAACTCTGGCGCGCCACGGTCACCGAAGTCGCCGCCGAATTCCCCGCCGTCGCTCTCGAGCACCAGTACGTCGACGCCATGTCCATGCACCTCATGAACCAGCCCCGCAGCTACGACGTGGTGCTCACCGAGAACCTCTTCGGCGACATCCTCTCCGACGAATCGGCAGTCATCACCGGCTCGCTCGGAATGTTGCCCTCGGCCACCATCGGCGGTAAGGTCAACCTCTACGAACCCGTCCACGGCTCCGCACCCGACATCGCCGGCAAAGGCCTGGCCAACCCCCTCGGCGCAATCCTCACCGGCGCATTGATTCTGCGCCACACCGCCGGCCTCGAAGCCGAAGCCGCGGCTATTGAAGCGTCGGTCCGAAAAGTTCTCGAACAAGGCTTCCGCACCCCCGACCTCGCGCGCACCAATCCGCAGGGCTTCGCCGTTCTATCGACAACCGAGATGGGCGCAAAAGTCCGCGAAACCGTAAAAACCATGCTAGTCAACGCTTAAACCTCGGTGCCCCACCTGGGAGCCCTCTGGGCACGACGTCTTTGTTTTTGTCGCTAGGGTCGGATAGCACGAACTGCTTGGAGCACTTATAACTAACCTCGGAGAGAAGGCACGGGAACTGGCGGGGCAAGAGTGTAAGTCGCTCCACGAGATGATTCGTCAAGCAGTCAACGTTTGGCTGAAACAGAAACCTCAAACTGGGAGTTCCATGAGCGAACCAAGAACATTATTCGAAAAAGTCTGGCAGCAGCACGTAATTGTCGAGCCCGAGGGCGAGCCCACCCTGCTCTACATCGACCTGCATTTGCTTCACGAGGTCACCTCGCCGCAAGCCTTTGAAGGTTTGCGCCTGGCCGGCCGCAAGGTCCGCCGCCCCGATCGTTGCATCGCCACCGTGGACCACAACGTCCCCACCACCATCGCCGGCCGCCTCAACATCCTTGATCAAATCGCCGCCACGCAGATCGCCACGCTGCGCGCCAACTGCGCCGAATTCGGCATCGAGCTTTACGATGTGAACTCGCGCGAGCAAGGCATCGTTCACGTCATCGGCCCCGAACTGGGCATCACCAAGCCCGGCATGACCATCGTCTGCGGCGACTCGCACACCAGCACCCACGGCGCATTCGGCGCGCTAGCGTTCGGCATCGGCACCAGCGAAGTTGAGCACGTCCTCGCCACGCAGACCCTCCCGCAATCCAAGCCCAAAACTTTCCGCATCGCCGTCGAAGGCGAGCTGCCGCGCGGCGTCACTGCCAAGGACATTATCCTCGCCATCATCGGCCAGATCGGCACTGACGGCGCTACCGGCTGCGTCGTCGAGTACGCCGGCTCCGCCATCCGCGCCCTCTCCATGGAAGGCCGCATGACTATCTGCAACATGAGCATCGAGGCCGGAGCCCGCGCCGGCATGATCGCTCCCGACCGAACCACCTTCGCCTACCTCAAAGACCGCCGCTTCTCACCCCAAGGCGCTGCTTGGGATGAGGCCGTAACCGAGTGGAGCAAACTCCCCACCGACCCCGGCGCAACCTTCGATCGCGAACTCATCATCGACGCCGCCAAGCTTGTTCCTTACGTCAGTTGGGGCACCAGTCCCGGCATGGTCGCGCCCATCACCTCCGCCGTCCCCGACCCCGCCGCCACTCAAAACGAGCAGGAGCGCAATGGCCTCGAGCGCGCTCTCGAATACATGGGCCTCACCGCCGGCACGCCGCTTGAAGAGGTCTCCATCGATCGCGTCTTCATCGGCTCCTGCACCAACTCGCGCATTGAGGATCTGCGCGCCGCCGCCCGCATCGCCTCCGGCTACAAAGTCTCCACGCACGTCAGCGCCATGGTCGTGCCCGGCTCGCAGGCCGTCAAGGCGCAGGCCGAATCCGAAGGCCTCGACCGCGTCTTCCGCGAGGCCGGCTTCGACTGGCGAGAGCCCGGCTGTTCCATGTGCCTGGGCATGAACCCGGACATTCTCTTCCCGGGCGAGCGTTGCGCCTCCACCAGCAACCGCAACTTCGAAGGCCGCCAGGGCCGCGGTGGACGCACTCACCTGGTCTCGCCCGAGATGGCCGCCGCGGCCGCCATCGCCGGCCACTTCGTTGACATCCGCAACTGGCCAGTACGCGAACCAGCAGTTCAATCCGCCGTTCAGGAGGCAAAAGCCTGATGCAACCCTTTCGCACGTTGACCGCATTGGCCGCGCCCCTCGACCGCACCAACGTCGACACCGACCAGATTATTCCCAAGCAATTCCTCAAGCGCATTGAACGCACCGGTTACGGCGAATTCCTCTTCTTCGACTGGCGCCGCACGCCCTCCGGCGACCCCAACCCTGAATTCGAGTTGAACGACCCGCGCTACAACGGTGCTCAAATACTCATTGCCGGCAAGAACTTCGCCTGCGGCTCCAGCCGCGAGCACGCCGCGTGGGCGCTCAGCGATTACGGCTTCCGCGCTGTCATCGCCCCCACCTTCGCCGACATCTTCTTTTCCAACGCCGGCAAGAACGGCATCGT
>DASWZM010000017.1:0-2490 GCA_036404455.1 Occallatibacter sp.
CGCGGGCAGTATGGCCTCCGCGCGAAGAGGAAGATCGGGAACCGGCTCACCACTCCAGCGACCAAGACCAGTCGCCGGCGACGCCGAGTCATCACCCCAGCCATAAAGATGCGTTGCTGGCGGCGCCGACTCCGCCGTGCGGCGCACCAGGTCCGCGGCCACGGCTGGAGACATAAAGCCGTAAAACGCCTGGGTGACGCCCAGATTCACCAGATCGACCTTGGCGGCGATCAGCGAGGGGTCCAGTTCGATGGCGCGCAGGAGGTGTTGCAGGCTGTCCTGCATCCGGTGGCGCTGGAGGGTCTGCCACTCATAATGGGCGCGCTGGTAGAGCTCGTAGGCCTCGCGGGAGTCCGACCCCGGCGGTGAAGGACTGTCCTTGGCACTCCAGGAAGCAAGGCCCGCTTCCTGCGACCCGCGGTCGGATTCGGAGCCGGTCGCCGCGGCTGCGGAGATGGAAAGGACGCCCGAGTGCAGGCGGAAGGCGAGGCGGTCGCCGAGTTCGGTTTCGAGTCCAGCGATGCGGCTATGCGGCACGATCAGGTCTTCCACCCAGATCTGGGAGCTATCCTCGACCCGGATCATCTCCGCCCGGAGGCGGAAATGCGAGGGCAGGGCGCGCAGGGTTCCGGCCAGGACGAGGTCGGCTTTGAGGATCGCGCCGATTTGCTGCGCGCCGAGGTCTTGGGAGGCCAGCATGAAGACCGAATCCCGGGCCAGGACGGTAACGGCCGGAGCCTGAGCGTTGCTCAGCCGGACCATGGTCTCCTCGGCGATGGCTGGACCAAGATGCTCGGGAATGCCGAAACCGGTAGCGAAAGGCGGAATGGCCAGCCGGGGAAGCGCAAGGGCCGGCGCGACGCCGTGCGGGCGCACCTCGGCGGAGAAGCGGTATCCGCGCTTGTAGACGGTCTGGATGCACTGTTCCGGCTCCAGCCGCGCGCGCAATGAGGAGAGGCACTTGGGTACGCTGTCGGCGGTGACGTGCACATCGCCCCACAGGGCCTGGCGCAGCTCGAGGGGCGAAACGATCTGGCCGGCATGGGCCACCAGCAAACGGAGCGCCGCCAGCTCCTTGGGCGGCAGATGAACGACCGCCTCTCCGCGCAGGAGAGTGCCGTCGGCCTGCAGCCGGAAGCCTGCAAAAAAAAGCGCTTGATCCCCGCGGCCAGCGTCTGTCCCCGGGGATCCCGGATCTTTCGGTCCGGGCAAGGCGGACGAAAGCGGTTTCCGCCGATCCGATGAATCTCCCTCGATGTTCCGGTTAACCTGCTTGCCCATGTCTTACCAACCGTTCCAGACAAACGGCAGCTGCCGAAAGTTGCCTCGGGAAGCTGCGTGGCTGGCATCTGAAGAAGATCTGCGTTGCCGTCACCAAGAACAGCCCTGCTTCAGATTACCTAGCGGAGGATGACCTCATTATCCTGATTCCGAACAAATCCCACGGACCCTGCAACGATTTTTTTCCACTCAAAGTAATTCAAGAGTGGTTACTTGTTTACTATATAGATATTAAGCGATAATGGGGGCATCTTGTTGAATATATTTTATTTGGAATCGCTTTGCGCAGGTAAGTTTCTGCCCGTCTCCCTTTTGAGCGTGAAGGGCTCGAGGAGGACGCGAGGCCGGGTGGCTGAGAAGGCTGACGCGAATGAAGTTGGCTGCGCTGGTGCCGGGAGAGCCGCGAGAGTTCCGGATTGGAGGCATGGCGTGGTGAGGCAGAGGACGGTGGCTTCGCTGGCGGGAAATTGCGGGGGGCGAATCGGGCTGAGTTGGATTTGAGGTAGCGCATGCGGATTCTCAGTTGTACGCGTCAAAAATCCCCTTGCATTCGGCGGGCAGACTGTGAGATAACTACGTCATGCGTAGTACGCAAAACGTAGTAGACGCCGAACCGGCTCCGGGAATGGGGCACTACTCCGACCCGCCGCTGCTGGTGCTTGCCAGCCTCGCCAATGGACCGAAGCACGGGCACGCGATGATCGAAGACATTGAGCGCCTTTGCGGAACCCGTCTGGGTCCGGGGACGCTGTATGGGGCAATTGCGCGGCTCGAGCTGCAATCCTGGATCGAGCCGCTGCCGCCGGAGGAGCGCCGCCGGCCCTATCGCATCACGGCTGAGGGGCTGCGGGTTCTGCGCGCAAAGCTGACCACGCTGCATCGGTTTGCCGAAGCCGGACTGCAACGGTTGGAGCCGTTATGAATCCCGCGCTGGCTCGCCTGCTTACGCGCCTCTATCCGCAACCGTGGAGAAAGCGGTATGGCGCCGAGTTTGAGGCGTTTCTTCTGGATGGCCATGGCGGCCTCGGCGCGACTGCAAACGTGGTCTGGTCGGCAGCTTGTGAACGCATTTCCCCAACACAAGGAGGCAAAATGGATCGAGATCCCCTTTCCTTTGGCGGCGTCACGAGAAAGCCGAGCGCCTTTCTTCCCCTTGCCATGTCGCTCACGGCCCTGGCGGTGGTGCTGGGCCACATCGTGATCTATGGC
>DASWZM010000018.1:0-17728 GCA_036404455.1 Occallatibacter sp.
CGCGCAGGTTGGCGAATTCCAGCACGCGCTGGCCTGGAGCGCGGCCAATCCGCTGGAGGTGTTTGTGGGCAACGACAGCGGGCTGTGGCGCTCGATGGACTTGGTCGGGGAGATGGGCCAGGTGTGCGCGGCGACCGACGCGGCGCACTTCCAGAACCTGAACGGGAGCCTGGGGTCGCTGGCGGAGGTGGAAAGCATGGCGTTGGCCGGCAACTCGCCCTACACGATGATGACCGGGCTGGGGGTGAATGGGACCGCGGGACTGAAGAGCGCCACGGCGGCGGCGGCGGACTGGCCGCAGATTCTGGGCGGCGAGGGCGGGCCGGTGGCGATCGATCCCAGCAACAGCGAGAACTGGTATGTGAACAACGAGGAGGGAGTTGCGATCTACCTGTGTTCCGATCCGACGGCGTGCAGCCCGGCGGGGTTCGGAAGCAGTCCGGTGGTGAGCGATGCGGACGTGGGCGGCGATGGGTACACCATGACCACGGCGGCGCCGTTTCTGGTGGACCCGCTGGACCCGACGCAGTTGCTGATCGGGACCTGCCGGGTGTGGAGCGGGCCGGCAGACGGGATCGGGTGGAGCGGGAGCAACGCGATCAGTCCTATTCTGGACAGCGGGGCAACGGACGTCTCCTGCAACGGCGATGCGCTGATCCGCTCGATGGCCGCGATGGCGCTTTCCGGCGGGGGCGAAGTCGTTTACGTGGGCATGTTCGGCTCCGCAGACGGAGGCGCGAACCTTCCGGGCCACATTTTGAGCGCGAACCTCAATTCGGCTGGTGGCGCAACGCCTGTGTGGCAGGATCTGACGCTGAACCCGGTGACCAACTACAACCGCGCGCTGAATGCGTATGGGCTGGATATCTCGAGCATCTTCATCGACCCGCATGATCCGACCGGGAACACGGTCTACGTGACCGTGGAAGGTTTCTCGAATACGGCGGAGGAGGTGCAGGCGGTTTACGGATCGACCGATGGGGGAGCGCACTGGGCGAGTCTGATGGCAAACCTCCCCGCGGCTCCGGCCAACAGCGTGGTGGTGGATCCGCAGAGCGCCAACACGGTATATGTTGCCACGGACGCGGGGGTTTATTTCACCACGCAGGTTGCCACTTGCACGAACCAGCCTTCCACATGCTGGTCGGCGTTCGGGACCGGGTTGCCGGCGGCGCCGGTGGTGGAACTGAGCGCGTCTCCGGCAACGGCGCCCGCGCAGGTGCTCACTGCGGCGACCTACGGGCGGGGCGTGTGGCAGACTCCGCTTTGGACCGCAGGCCCGACGGTGGCCACGGCGACCGCGAACCCTGCGTCGCTGACCTTTGCGAGCCAGGTGTTCGGAACCGCCAGCAGCACGCAGACGGTGACCCTGACGAACACGGGCAGCGTAGCCCTGACGCCCACGGCGATGGCGATGAGCGGGGACTTCAGCGAGACCGACAACTGCAAGAATACGACCGTGGCGGCGGGCGGGAGCTGCACGATCCAGGTGACGTTTACACCCACCGCGACCGGCAGCCGGACGGGCCAGATGACGATCAGCGCCAACGTGACCGGCGGACAACTGATGGTGGCGCTGAGCGGGACAGGCACTGTGGCGGGAGTGGTGACGCTGACCCCCGCCAGCGTGGACTTCGGCCAGGTGGAGGTGGGGACGACTTCCGCTCCGTTGCAGGTGGAGGCGGGTAACAGCAGCGGAACGGCGGTGCCTATCACGAGCGTTACCGTCACCTCTCCCTTCACGATTACGAGCAACGTGTGCGGCACGAGCGCGCTGGCGGCGGACACCGATTGTCAGGTGATGGTGGAGTTTGGGCCCACCCAGGCAGGAGCGGTGGCGGGAATCCTGACGTTTACCGATGGGGCCGGAACGCAGGCCGTGATTCTGAACGGGACCGGTGCAGCTCCGCCGACCGATCTGCTGAACCTCACCTCGCTGACCTTTCCCGGAACGGCGGTGGGACAGCTATCCGCGGCGCAGACCGTGCTGTTGACCAACAGCGGAGACCTGGCGCTGACTTCAATCGCCGTCACCGTGAGTGGGGCCTTTCAGACCACGAACAACTGCACCACGCAACTTACGGAGCACTCGGCCTGCACCATCAGCGTGGTGTTCGCTCCCAACCAGGTAGGCTCCCTGACGGGTGTGCTGACCGTCTCCGATTTACTGCGCACGCAGACGGTGGCTTTGTCTGGAACGGGCGTGCAGCCAGCGGCGTTGAGCGTGAGCCCGGCCAGTTTGAGTTTTGCCGCGCAACAACCGGGAGTGGCCAGCGCGCCATCGACGCTGACGGTGAGCAACACCGGCGCGGCTCCGGCGGCCAATGTGGGGTTCCAGATAACGGGGCAGGCGGCCAGCAGCTTTACGACCGGCGCCACGACCTGCGGAGCGACGCTGAGCAATGGGAGCAGTTGCACGGTGCAAGCAATCTTTACCCCGGCCACGACAGGGGGGAGCACGGCCACACTGACGATCTCCTCGTCGACTCCCGGCGTGAAGGCCGTTACGGTGGCGCTGAACGGGACAAGCCAGGTGACGTCCGGGCTCAATGTCAGCCCAGCGCAGTTGACCTTCCAGGCTGTGATTCCCGGCGGATCCAGCGCGGCGCAAACGGTGACCATCAGTAATACGAGCAGCTTTGCCGCCAGCGGGCTGACGCTTTCTATCAATGGTGAGTTCGGCCTGACGCAAAACACCTGCAACCCCAGCCTGGCCGCGGGGGCAAGCTGCACGGTTGGGGTGGTCTTTGAGCCAACCGCAAGCGGGACGGCGACGGGGACGTTGACAGTCACGTCGGCTTCGATAGCCAACACAGCCACCGCGACGTTGAGCGGGACAGGGGCGGTTTCGGCTGGGATCCAGGTGACGCCGGCGACGATCAGCTTTGCGACCACCGGGGTGGCCCAGACGAGCGGCCCCACGACGCTGACGGTGACCAATTCAGGAACCTTGACCAGCCTGAGCGACCTGGCGCTGGCGGTGCCTGCCGGGTTCCAACTGGCGAACAACAACTGCGCCGCGACGCTGGGGCCGGGGTTGAGTTGCACTTCCCAGGTGGAGTTTGCCCCCACCACCGCAGGGGCACAGACGGGAAACCTGACTGTGACCAGCAGTACGGTGACGACAGGCGCGTCGGTGCCGCTGAACGGGATGGGATTCGATTTCACGGTAGCGGTCTCCGGTTCGAGTACGCAAACCGTGGCCGGGGGCCAAATCGCCAGTTACACGCTGGCGATTACGCCGCTGAGCGGCTCTTCGGGAACGTTTACGGTCCAGTGCGGCACGCTTCCCGCTTACGCGCTTTGCACCTTCAACCCGGCGAATGAAACGTTGAGCTCCGGCGTTACGGGCAACGTGGTGGTGCAAGTGTCAACCGGGAGTTCCGGGTCGTCCGCCCGGCTGGCGGGTCCGGGTGGTTGGAACGCGGTTCCGCTGCTCTGCGGGCTGGTGTTGTTGCCGCTGGGATGGAAGGGTCGAAGGAAGGCTTTGCGGATGGCCGGTTTGCTGGCGCTGCTGGCGATTCTGGCGGGCGGGGTATCCAGTTGCACGAGTTCAGGCGGAGGAGGTGGTTCGGGTCCGGGAGGCGGCTCCGGCTTAACTCCGGCGGGAACCTATTCGATTCCCGCGAACGTGGTTTCAAACGGCGTGGAACATAGCGTGACTTTGACGCTAACTGTGGACTGAGGGATACGGCGGGTCGTTGTCGGGTCCGCGGGATTGGGTCTACGGGGCGCAAACCGGACCCCCGGCGATGCCCCTCCCAGAGGGTTCCCGGCACCCACTTCTTCGCTGGGGCGAAAACCGGGACGGGCTATACTCTATCTTCGAGCAGCCTTCGAGAAGGGCAGGAACGGAAACCGTGGGAAGGCCGGGGATGAGAAGGCCGGAGATGGTGAAGACGAGGGAATGACCGCCAAAGTTACCGTGGATGACGTGGAGCGCGTGGCAGAACTGGCACACCTGGAGCTGAAGCCGGAAGAGACCCGGCAGATGCTGCACGACCTGAACGCCATTCTGGACTACGTGGCGGAGCTGAACGAGCTGGATACGGCCGGGGTGGCGCCGCTGTCTCAAGTGACCGAGTTGCTGGGTGTGGCGGGCGCCGGCGGGCTGCGCGGCGATGTTGTGCTGCCCTCGCTGGATCGGGCCACCGTGCTCAAGCAGGCGCCGGAAACCGACCAGGTCTTCTTCAAGGTGCCAAAGGTGATTGAACGGTAAGAGGCGCTGCAAGGGAAAACAGCCGGCGAGAATCTTACGGGCCGGAAAAAGGCCGGGAAAAGATCAAAGAAGAGGAAGGTTCGATTGCCCAGCGAAGCCAAGATAGCTGAAAGCTACGTTGAGAAGCCAAGGACACTGGCCCAGTTGCGCGCGGAGATTGCGGAGGGGCAGACCAAGGCGACCGACCTGGCCGCCAGCTACTATGACCGCATCGCGAAGGTGAATCCGCGGCTCAATATTTATTTGAGCCTGACCAAAGAGCGGGCGCTGGAGCAGGCACAACGGGTGGACGCGCTGGCGGCCAAGGGAGATCCGTTGCCGGCGCTGGCGGGGATTCCAATAGGGATCAAGGACGTTCTGGTGATGCGGGGGGCACCGGCCACGGCGGGGTCAAAGATTCTGGAGGGTTACCGGCCTCCGTATGACGCCACGGCGGTATCGCGGCTGGAGGCGGCCGGCGCGGTGCTGCTGGGCAAGCTGAACTGCGACGAGTTTGCCATGGGCTCCTCGAACGAGAATTCGGCTTATGGACCGGTGCGCAATCCAGTGGACCCGGAGCGGGTTCCGGGAGGATCGAGCGGGGGGTCGGCGGCCGCCGTGGCGGCCAACCTGGCCGTGGCTACGCTGGGATCGGACACCGGCGGATCGATTCGGCAGCCGGCGAGTTTTTGCGGGGTGGTGGGCGTCCTGCCTACGTGGGGCCGCGTCTCGCGGTACGGGCTGATCGCGTTTGCCTCGTCGCTGGACCGGGTGGGACCGTTTGCCGGGAATGTGCGGGATGCCGCCACGCTGCTGGGGGTGATTGCGGGGCACGATCCCAAGGATGCGACCAGCTCGGCGGCGCCGGTCGAGGATTATGCGGCCGAAAGCGACAAGCCGGTGGAGGGGCTGCGTATTGGGGTTCCCGCGGAGTACTTCGGCGCGGGGCTGGACGCGGAGGTGCGGGCGGCCATCGAGCGGGGGATTGACTCGCTCGAGTCGGCCGGCTGCGAGGTGAAGGCGGTTTCGCTCCCCGCTACCCGCTACGCGATTCCGACCTATTACCTGGTGGCGACGGCCGAGGCCAGCGCCAACCTGGCTCGCTTTGACGGCGTGCGCTACGGCTACCGGTCAAAGGCATCGGAGACCCTGTCCGCGATGTACAGCCACTCCCGCGACGAGGGGTTTGGCGCCGAGGTGAAACGGCGGATTCTGCTGGGGACATATGCGCTGAGCGCGGGCTACTACGACGCCTATTACCTGAAGGCGCAGCAGGTGCGGCGGCTGCTGGCCGAGGAGTATCTGCGGGCATTTGCCGAGGTGGATGCGATAGTGACGCCGACCGCGCCTACGGCGGCATTCAAGCTGGGGGAAAAGACGGACGATCCGCTGGCCATGTACCTGGCCGACATTTACACCGTAACGGCCAGCCTGGCGGGGATTTGCGGGGTGACGGTGCCCTGCGGGGCGACAGCCGCGGGCTTACCGGTGGGGATGCAGGTTTTGGCTTCACATTTGCATGAGGGTACGGCGTTTCGCGTGGCGCGGGCCGTGGAGGCAGCACAGAGCTAGGAGTTTGATAAGAGAGGCGCAGGGGATTGTCAAAGCCTGCCCTCAGGGGTCCTCCGCGGCGGACTCCCATTGATTTGCGGCACCTTTGTGCGGGCTGAGGCTCGCACCTTACGTTCTCCGACAGATCTGCGCCAACTCTCAAGGAGCGGGCGGGATGAGAATTTGCGGGCGGATTGCGGTTGTGGCCATGGCGGCGCTGCTTGCCGCGGTGCTTGGGTCGGATCCTGCGGCTGAGGCGGCGGCGCACAAGGCGCATACGGTGGTTCTGGGCGCGGCGCTGCGTGTGCCGTATTCGAAGGCCGGCGACCCGGCCGGCGCGGCTGCGGCCGAGGACGCGCTGAAGATTCGCGCGCTGCTGGTGGACGGCGTGGTGAAGGAATGGACCACCGGCGACGCCCACGATGTGACCGACCGGAGCTTTGTGGTGCGGCGGGTGATGCGGTTGAACGACGCTTTGCCCGGTGAAAAGCCTGGACCCGGCGACAAGCAGGGGCACTGGGTGTGGCAACGGGGTCCATGGCTATTGGGGGACCGCGTAACGGGGCATATCGTGGCGCTGAAGCTGCCGGACTACGACCCCGGCGTGAGCCAGGTGAGCTGGTTCCGCGACTATGGAGCTTACTGCGGGGTGACGGCCAGCGGCAAGAGTCTGTATGGGGTGGTGGCGCAGGTGGCGGCGCGCAAAGCGGTGCTGGCGAAGAAACTGGCGGCCTTCAACCCGGAAAGCCATCCGGACCCGGCTTGCGGCACTGCGGAGTGGCAGCGCGAGCCGCTGCGGATTACGTTCCATCCCGTCGGCAAGGACGGAGTGAGCTTCGACATCGTTCCCGGTTCGGCGGTGCTGGTGGAAGATTCGGGCGATGAGCCGGAGACACCGGCGGCGGACGCGAAGCCGAAATAGCGGGCCGGCAAGTGAGCAAGTCCGCGAGTCAGCGAGTCAGCGAAATGTAGATGCTGGTCATTCGACTGGCTTCGCGCGCTCAGGATAACAGCCTTATTGGACGCCCTGAAAACAGTTGCCAGCGATCAGTTGTCAGTTTTCAGTTGCGCGTTATCAGCTAATTTTGATCCCTGCACGTGGTTTGGCACTTCACCGATCACTGAAAACCGACGACTGACAACTGCGAGCCGCCTTGACACGCAACAGGCCGCGCGTTTCTTATCTTCTTAGGCATTCTTTTGGAATCCGGGCAGAGGGAGCATTGGGTGAACAGTGCGACTTCAGAAATGAGACGCCCAGATTCAGGTTCCGGGGGAAGGCTGTGTCGAACAGGAAGCAGACGGCAGTTGGGTCTCAGGTAGCTATGCGGGCGCGGGGCTGGAAAACGGAGTCCCAACGGCCTGCGGCAACCGGATCATCCATCTCAGAGTCTGGCCAGAGGCTGGGCCGGACGTACTCAGCGGCCAGGAACATTCCCGGAGACAAATTTTTTCAGGCAGCCGGTTTGAAGCCGGGCGTGCCTGTGCCTTGCAGGGCAGCGGCGGGTTTGCGGCCGGAGGCGGGCAAAAGACGATTGTGGGGATAAGTGTGGGGATGAATTTGGCGACGAGTTTTGCATTGTTGGTAGGTGGGCCCGCCGGAGCGGGAAGCAGTCTTCCGATGCTTTTGCCTTTGCTGTTGATTCCGGTGCTGTACCTGGTGATGATTCGCCCGCAGCAGAAGCGGCAGAAGCAGTGGCAGGAGATGCTTTCCAGCATCAAGGCGGGCGACCGGGTGACCACGGCGGGAGGGATTCGCGGCATTATTCAATCCATCAAGGACGATGTGATTGTGATCCGCGTTGCGCCGGACAACATCAGGCTGGAAGTGGCCAAGACCGCGATTGCGTCGGTGACCACCCAGGACAGCTCTTCGGGCTCTTGATTTTTGCAGTAGATTTTACCTTTTTGGACAAGAGAAACGGGACGATGAATAAGAATCTGAACAAAAAGATTGCCCTGATCACTGCGGTCCTGGTGATTTTCGTATACGGCATCTTCAGAGTGCCATCGGGGCTGAGCGGCAAGGCGCTGAAGGAGGCCATCGGCCAGAATATTCACCTTGGACTGGACCTGCGGGGCGGGGCTCACCTGATTTTGCAGGTCGTGGTGTCGGAAGCGGTCAGCGCCGAGACGGATAATACCGTGGGGCGAATCCAGCAGGATCTAAAGACGGCCAACCTGAGCTTTACGCAGGTGTACAAGCCCGATCCGGCCAAGCCGGAAGTGATCCAGTTGGAAGGCACTACGCAGGCCCAGGCGAGTACGGTGCGATCGACGCTGGATACCAAGTATTCCAATGAATACGATCTGACGGGCGGCGGGGCGGACAACACCTGGACGCTGACGATGAGGCCGACGGTTGAAGCGGCTCTCGAAGAGAAGACCGTTCAGCAGGCGATCGAGACGATTCGCGACCGGGTGGATGAGCTGGGCGTGAGCGAGCCGGTGATTGACGAGTACGGGCTGGGGAAGTACCAAATACTGGTGGAACTGCCGGGCATCTCCGATCTGGACCAGGTGAAGAACATCATCAAGTCCACGGCGCGGCTGGAGATACATGCCGTTGTGGGCGGTCCTTACAAGGATGAGCAGGAAGCAACAGCCACCACAGGCGGCGCGATTCCGCCCGACGAGATGATGGTGCACGGTTCGGGAAACCTGGCGACCGGCTCGGATGCGGATGCCGTGTATGTGCTGCGCCGGATTTCGGTGGTGGCCGGCAGCGACTTCCGCTCCGCCGATCCGGGCACCGACCAGAACGGACGCCGGAACGTCCGCTTCACGCTGACCAATGAAGCCGGCGACAAGTTCTACGAATACACCAGCAAGAACGTGGGCCAGAGCATGGCGGTGGTGATGGGCGGCCGGGTGCGCGAGGTGGCCACCATCCAAAGCGCGATTCGCGATTCGGGCGAGATCGTGGGCAGCTTTACGCCCGACGAAGTAGCGATCCTGTCGAAGATGCTGCGCACCGGCGCGCTGCCGGCCTCGCTGAACGAGATCGAGACCCGCACCGTGGGCGCGTCGCTGGGGCAGGACTCGATCCGCGAGGGGATTACAGCAGCCATCGTGGGCGTTCTGGTGGTGATGGCCTTCATGCTGTTCTATTACCGGGCCTCGGGCGTGAACGCCGACCTGGCGCTGTTTTTGAACCTGGTGATTCTACTTGGGTTCATGGGCTTTTCGGGGGCTACGCTGACCCTGCCGGGCATAGCCGGAGTGATTCTGACTATCGGCATGGGCGTGGACTCGAACGTGCTGATCTTCGAGAGAATCCGCGAAGAGGTGCGTTCCGGCAAGGCGCCGGCAGCGGCGGTGGACCAGGGTTTTGCTCGTGCGTGGACCACCATTCTGGATACGCACGTGACCACGATCGTCTCGGCGGCCATTCTGTTCCTCTTCGGCACCGGTCCGGTGAAGGGCTTTGCGGTGACGCTGACCTTCGGTCTGTTTGCCAACCTGTTCACGGCGGTGTATGTATCGCGGGTGATCTTCGATTGGCATCTCGGCAGGTTGAAGTCGGGCGAACTGGTATCCATCTAGTTGCCGGCAGCAAAGCTGCCGGATCGAGTCTCGATCGGCAGCGGAGAATTTGAACGCTGGGCCCTCGTGGGCTCCAGCCCCCAGGAAGGGGAGAGAATCAGTGGAATTGTTTCGCGGTGTAAATGTGGACTGGCTGAGGCTGAAGTGGTACTTCCTTGGCTTTTCATTGATCTTCAGCGTGGCCGGGATTGTTTCGATGGGCTGGCACTGGGCGCACATCGGCAGCCCGGTTCCATTGGGCGTGGACTTCCGCGGCGGCACCGAGGTCCAGGTGCAGTTCGCGCAGCCTCCGGACATCAACGCGATTCGCCAGGCCACCGAGGCGGCGGGCATCAAGGACGCGAATGTCGTGAACTACGATGAGGCCAAGTTCAACGAGGTGCTGATCAGCCTGCCGGAGCAGACCAATGAGAGCGCGCTGGATACAGGCCGGCAGCAGATTGTGAATGCTCTGCACGCTCACTATAACAACGAATTCAAGGATTCCGGGGTCAAGGTGGATTCAGTCGGTCCGACGGTGGGCCACCAGCTGGAGAGGCAGGCTGGCCTGGCCACGCTCTACTCGATGCTGGGCATGCTGATCTACCTTTGGTTCCGTTTCCAACTGATCTACGGCGTGGCGGCGGTGGTTGCCTGCTTCCACGACACGCTGATCACCGTGGGCGCCTTCGCTCTGACCGGGCAGCAGATCAGCCTGACGGTGATTGCGGCGATTCTGACGCTGGTGGGCTATTCGATGAACGACACCATCGTGGTTTTCGATCGCATCCGGGAGAATTTGAGGCTGAGCCGGCGGGAGTCGCTGCCGGACGTAGTGAATCGGAGCATCAACCAGACCCTGAGCCGGACGGTTCTGACCTCGGGTTTGACCTTCCTGACGGTGCTTTCGCTGTATATTTTTGGCGGGCAAGTGCTAAAGGGCTTTTCATTTGCGCTGGTGGTGGGTATTCTTATCGGCACGTATTCCTCGATTGCCGTGGCGGCGCCGATGTTGGTGGCTTGGCAGGACTGGCGGGCGAAGAAGGGCAAGGCTACGGCGCTGCCGGCCGCAAAGCGCGCCAAAGTGTAGGGGATTTGGGTTGGAAATGCACCGATTTTGCAGCATGCTTGGCATGTGGTGTGCTGTTTTGATACAAGGGGAGCACACTTCTGTGGTACCGTTTTTGATGCCGGGAACATTTGAAGTTCCGCCGGTGTCTAAGTGGGAGTAATCGACACCCGATTCGAGGCTGGCCATGTTTGAAGATTCCACGTTTGAATCCGCAGGCAGGATCAGGAGCAAGAGCAAGTATTGGATGATGGTGACATTCATCACCAATGGTTCGATCCTGCTTTTTATGATCCTCCTTCCGCTTATCTATCCCGACGCGCTGCCCAAGGCCGCCATGTTAACGGTATTGACTGCGCCACCACCGCCTCCACCTCCACCTCCACCTCCCCCACCGCCGGAGGCCGTCCATGTGGTCCACGTGCAGTCGGAGATGATGAACAATCAGCTGACGGCTCCCACCAGGATTCCGCACGACATCAAGATTGTGGCCGAGAAGGAAGCGCCGCCGAGTTCGGGCTTTGGCGTGGCCGGCATGGAAGGCCTGGGCGGAAGCAGCAGCGGCGTGATCGGCAGCGTGTTTGGCAGCGGCAACACCGGTCCCAAGGTGAAGGCTGAAGCGCCCAAGAAGGTGAACATCTCAGGCGGCGTTGCGGCGGGCATGTTGCTGCAGAAGACGATACCCCTGTATCCGCCGATTGCCAAGGCAGCTCGCGTCTCCGGCACAGTGGTTCTGCAGGCCGTCATTTCCAAGGCGGGAACGATCGAAAATCTGCGCGTCATCAGCGGGCCCGCCATGCTGCAGCAGGCGGCCATGGATGCCGTAAGGTCCTGGCGGTACAGGCCCTATCTGCTCAACGGCGAGCCGGTGGAAGTGGAAACCACGGTGAACGTGGTCTTCACTCTCGGTGGATGACGAACTCTCTGGCCTCCTCTCGATCTATTGGGCGGGGGCCTTGCATTTGACCTGAATGCGAATCCGGAAAGAGCCGCATTCCCTAGCAACCGTCCGCCGCGGCGGATCGCAGTTCACAAGAAACTCCTTAGGAGGAACGATTCAGTGATTCTCGCTCAGCTCGCACATTTCGCTTCGCACACGGTCAGCAGCCTTGCCTTCTTCCAGGAGGAAGAGCAGACGGTCGGCTTCAGTCCCATGCAGCTATGGGACCACATGGGGTGGCCGGTACGCATCATCGCCCTTGTTCTTTTCATCGAGTCGATCTGGTCGCTGGCCGTGATGATCGACCGTTACCTGTACTTCTCTGCCGCCCGCAAGCAGTCGCGCGAATTTGCGCCCAAGGTTGCAGGCGCCTTGAAGGACAGCAAGCTGGAGGAAGCCATCAAAATCGCCGACCGGAGCAAGAAGTCGCACCTGGCCGAGGTTGTGACCGCCGGACTGCAGGAGTTCCGCGCCTCAGCCGGTGTGGCTACCGATGAGAGCATCGCGAGTTCCGGTCGCGCGTTGGAGCGGGCCGAGGCGATCGTTCACGCCAAGCTGAAGAGGGGCCTTGCCGTGCTGGCCACGATCGGCGCCACGGCTCCATTCGTTGGGCTGCTCGGCACCGTCATCGGCATTCTGCACGCCTTCCAACAGATCGCCACGCAGAAGACCTCGGGCATCGCCGCGGTCGCCGGGGGTATCTCGGAGGCGCTGGTAACCACGGCCTTCGGGTTGCTGGTGGCCATCCCCGCGGTGATGGCGTTCAACTACTTCACCGGACGTGTCGAAAACTTCGACGTGGAGATGGACAACTCCTCGAGCGAACTGGTCGACTACTTCATCAAACAGAGCCACAAGCGCTAATTGAGGCGGCCGATGGTTCGAGCGAGAATTTACGGGGGCAGTGGAAGTGATTTCTCCTCTGCCCGCCGGTTTCAACCTCGCGCCGGCCAAGTGGTTTGCAGCAACGCCGGAAGCCATCCGGAATAGAAACTCAGGGACGGAGCCCAAACAATGGGAATCGCGGTTCGCAACGAAGGCGGTAAGGTCAACTCGAATATCAACGTCACTCCCATGGTGGATGTGATGCTGGTTCTGCTGATCATCTTCATGGTCATTACCCCCATGCTCCAGAACAAGGTGCAGATCGATATGGCCAAGGTGGATAACCCCACGGCCATGCCGGATGCCGACAAGGAAGACGCTATTGTCGTCGCGATTACGCGGAGCGGAGACGTGTTCCTGGGGCAGAACAAGGTTGCAGTCAGTGAGCTTGGCGGTCTGGTTCGCGACAAGCTATCCGCCGTGCCCGGCAAGACGATCTACGTCCGCGCGGATGCGCGTGCGCAGTTCCTGGCGGTTGAAAACGCGATCGATGCCGTGCGGACAGCGGGCGTGGACGACGTTGGTTTATTGACGCAGAAGCGCGAAGGCGGCCCGTCATCAGGCGGCCAGTAATTCTTTACGCTTGAGCTGTCTCATTAACGATTTTGAGGAAGCGAGGAGTTTGAAGCTATGTCAATGTCAACCGGAGGCGGGGGAAGCTTCTTAAACGACATCAACGTTACCCCGATGATCGACATTCTTCTGGTGCTTTTGATCATCTTCATGGTCATCGTGCCGGTGACGCCCAAGGGCTTGGACGCGCTGGTGCCGCAGCCGCCGAAGGATCAGAAGCAGCAGAACAATCCGACCGACCGAACGATTGTGGTGCAGGTTCTCTACCGTCCCGGCGCGGCTCCGAATTACAAGATCAACGAAACCGACGTGGCCAAGTCCGAGCTCCTTCCTCGTTTGACCGAGATCTATGCCAACCGCGCTGAACGCGTGATGTTCGTCAAGGGCGACGACGATGTCAACTTCGCCTATATTGCTGAAGTCATCGACATTGGCAAGACGGCCAACGTGGATCACATCGGACTGATGACGCCGAAGATCATGGCGGGCCAGTAGCGGGCTGCTTTGAGCAGTTCTCCCTGAACGGGGTGGGCTGAGGGGTGATCGACATCGGGCATGGGGCGTTTGGGGATCGTGTCGGCCCGATGACGCCAAGTGTTCACGCTGGCCAATAGGGGGTTGGGGGCGGTGAAATGCCCCGGCCTATCTCCGCTAGGCAACCCCGTCCGGGGCGGCGAGTTTCGGGCGGAAACAGGAGTACAACTCTTCCATCCTGGTTTCGGAACCTCCCGCCCGCGGCCAGCAGCATGAGATTCCAGGCGCGCAATCGACAGGCACGACCTGAAGGAGAAGGATACGAACATGAATGGACCCGCACGTATTACGGTGCTCGCGGTTGCCGTGGCCGGCATGGTGGTTTCCATCAGCGGATGCAACCGCCTTGCAGCCCGTGACCAGTTGAACAAGGGAGTGGCGGCTTACAAGACCGCCCGGTATGAAGAGGCGATCGGGCATTTCCAGAAAGCCACGCAGCTTGATCCGGCACTGCCAATGGCCAAGACCTATCTGGCTACAGCACTGGCCCAGAACGTGGTTCCCGGACTGGATACGCCGGAAAACCTGAAGACCGCGCAACAGTCGATCAACATTTTCCAGGAGGTTCTGGCCAAGGACCCCAAGGATGTGAACAGCCTGAAGCAGATAGCGGGCATTTATTTCAGCATCAAGAAGTTCGACGACGCCAAAGCATATCAGAAGAAGGTTCTGGCCGTGGACCCGAAGGATCCGGAGGCTGCCTACACAATCGGCGCAATCGACTGGACACTGGCGCACGAGAATGCGCTGAAGGAATTGGTGCCGGCGGGCGTTACCGATGACGGCGAGGGCAACGTCAAGGCGCCCAAGAAGGTGCTCGCGGTGATCAAGGACGAGAATGCAGCGCTGGTTGAAGAGGGCCTGCAGTATCTCAACCAGGCAGTGGCAAACCGGGCCAATTATGACGAGGCAATGACCTACCTGAACCTGGTCTACCGGCGCAAGGCGGATGTGGACTACGCCGATCCTAGCGCAGTGAAGGACGATGTAGCCGCGGCGAAAGACTGGACCGCCAAGGCGATGGGCACGCGCAAGGCCAACGAAGAGAAGAAGAACAAGGGACCGGGCGGCATCACCATGGATTCCAGCGGCAACCTGAAGTAGACGGCAGCCGACCCACTCCTTACAGCAACGGCCCCCGCCATTCGCGGGGGCCGTTTTGTTTCTGGATTCTCACTTCTGGATTCTCATTGTTTTGCATCGTTTGGCGCGCGGGAGGGAAGCTATGCGCGAATGGCGGGGCACAGGTTCAACGTGGTAATCGTGACCAGCGGGCACTGCGCTGGAGGTGAATTTACCGCGGCGGCCGACAACGTGATTCAGCATGCGGGGACGAAAATCACAGCGAAGTTCTGAAGACGGGTCAAGCGGCCCGTTTTATTTCGCGCCTTCCTTGAGGATCTGGTCGGCCAGGTAGTTATGCACCTTGGCCTCGTCGCGAAGCATCTCGAAGTAGGCGCTCTTGAGCAGTTGCGCGTGGCCATCCCGGAGGCCCTGGCGGATGAGTTGCTGCACGCGCACGTCGGTCAATGTGCGCTGGCCGGCCGCTTCCCTGGAGATGAGCTTGTAGATGGCGTAGCCGATGGTCCGGTGCGACTGGGGGTCGACGATGGGAAGAACATCGGTGAATTGACCCGGCTTGAGCTTGCCGATGGCGTTGTAGACTTCCGGTTCGGCATGCAACTGCGACTCAGGAATAAAACCCATGTCGCCGCCATTCGCGGAGGTGTCCTTATCCTCTGAATAGTTCATAGCCACGGCTCCGAATTCCTCGCCGCTGTCGAGCTTCTGGTGCAGGGTCTGAATCTTCTTCTTTGCATCGGCGTCGCCGGAGGCCTTGTTGTTTTGCAGGTTGGCGGTTTTCGGCGAAGGAGTTGAGGTGACGGCGATCCTGGCAATGTTGTAGCGGGGCTCAATGAGATTGAACTCCGCCTTGTGCGCCTCATAATAGCCGCTGATCTCAGCGTCGGTGATATTGATCTTGGACTCAATCTCCTTGTTGAGCAACTTGGTAGTGGTTAATTGCCGGCGCAGGTCGCGCTTGAAATCCACCAGCGTCTCATTGCGCAACTTGAGCTGCTTGTCGAACTCCTCCTGAGTGTAGGGCGCCTTATACTCCGTAAGCTTGGCGTTGACGTCCTCGTCGGAGGCGGCGACGTTGAGCTTGGCGGCCCGCTGTTGAAGGATTTCGTCATCGATCATCCCGCGGAGGAAGTTGAGGCGGACGATTTCGGATTGTTCGGGGGAAGGCTGCTGCGGGCTGTCTCCCAGGCTGGCTTTGTAATACTTCTCCAGGTCTGCGCGCAGGATATCCTTGCCGTTGACGGTTGCAATCACGTCTGGAGCGGGGGAACGGTGGCAGGCTGCCACCGGGGCCAACAGGGCACAACTTAAAAGAGCGAGACCGGCGAAACGGGAACGGGCCGTAAAAAGTGATTCGACTTGCAACCTGGTGTCTCCTATGGGGCCGATGAAGGCCCCGGCATTCAAGGATAAATCTACGAGCCGGTGCGGCGATAGCGGCGCGCAAGGCTATTTGCCGGTTCCGGCAGGCTGCGCCGGGTTGGCCGGTGCGGCCACCGTGGGCGGAGGCGGAGGTTCGATGCCTGCGGCGCGCAGGGCGCGGTCGATCACCAGCCAGAGCTGATCTTCAGGGATGGCGCCGTCGACGCGCTCCCCATCGACGAAGAGGGCGGGCGTTCCTTCGATCCTCAGAGAATCCGCTTCGCGAGCCGAGGCGCGCACCTGGGTCTCGTCCTGGCGGTTAAGGCAGGCGTCGAGCTTGCCGAGGTCGAGTTTGGCCAGAGTGGCCTCCTGGCGGGCGATGCGATCAAGCGCCTCAAAGCTCTTTGCCGGATTGCGATCCGGTCCGCTAATTTCCTGGCCGTGGGCGTGGAGGTAATCGACGTAAAGCCAGTAGGCCTGGCCGCTCTGCGCGGCCAGGCAGTTGGCATTCACCGCGGCGTGCATGGCCCAGGGGTGCAGTTCGACGAGCGGGTCGTCCTTGTAGATGAAGCGGACCTTGTCCTTGTAGCGCTCGAGGGTGCCTGGAAAGAGGGACTGATGCATGCGGGCGCAGTAGGGACATTCGAGGTCGTCAAAGTTGATGACCGTCACCCTGGCTTCAGGATTGCCGCGGATGGGACGG
The DNA here is from genome assembly GCA_036404455.1 of Occallatibacter sp. GTDB lineage: Bacteria > Acidobacteriota > Terriglobia > Terriglobales > Acidobacteriaceae > Telmatobacter. The sequence goes on from DASWZM010000018.1 coordinate 16,424, forward strand.
CCGGCGACGTCGATGGAGAAGATAGGGTTCTTGGCGAGGTCGTAGGTCTCGAGACGGGCCAGTGTCTTGCCGTCAGTGGAGATAAGGAAGTCGACCACTGTGCTCTTGTCCCTGCGGGACATGGTGATGGGCAGCGCGTCGTATCCTGGAACCTGGCTTGGTTTGCGGGCACCAATGGTTACCGCGTAGTCCTGGGGGACGTTGAACTGGGAGCGGACCAAGACCTCGATGTGGCGATTGAGCGCGGTAGCGTCAGGAGAGCCCGGTTGGGCGGATGGGGGCGGGTTGGTCTGGGCCTTGCAGCCTGCGGTCATGCAGAAAGCGAGCAGACCGGCCAGTAAGCGAATGCGTGGCAAGATGAAATCCTCTCAGAAAAGGATACTCCAGCGGGGTGCGGTACCGGCCAGTGGAGGGGACAGGCGTTGGCAGTTGATGCGCCACCAGCTGCGCCCTTTCAGGACCCAGTATTAGACGCGCTCACGAGCTGGTAGTACTTCGAGGCGTCGCCATTCTTAAACAAGGCGTACCATGCTTCCAGCGCCGCGTCGCTGTACAAACGAAGCATTTTGAATACCTCATAAGCGAAATCGACTGGGGCGGTTCCTGCCGCGGTAATAACATTTCTGTCCGTGATCGCAGGCACTTCTCGATAAAGATCGCCCCCAGGGTAGCCGGACGCGCGCAAATATTCGCGGGCATTGCTGGTATGTTGCCGATCGTTCAGCAACCCTGCCCGCGCGAGGGCCAGCGTGGCCGCGCAGATTGCCGCCACGGGCACGCCCGCTGCCACGAATTGCAGCACCAGGCGGACGGCCTCCAGATTGCCCCCGCGCTCCCAACTCTGGCCTCCCGGCAGGATCAACATTGCGCTCGCTTGCGGCGAAACCTCCTCGAGCATCAAGTCCGGTTGAATGCGCAGTCCTCCCATGGTGGTAACGATCTGTTTGCCGGCGGCAGCGGTCCTGACCTTATAGCGGCCCGGCTCAAGCTGCCATTCCGGATTGTTAATGCCGGCGACCGCAAACGCGGGTTCCCAATCCGCCATGGTGTCGAAAACAAGAAGATGCACGATGCTGTTGGTCATTGGAACTCCAGAGACTTCTTGAGGAGGGCCGGATGCGGTTTGAATCTTCCCACAAGTCTTCGACGTCAATCAGTGGTCTTCCCGGTTGCGTCGATGCCAAGTATGATACGTCGGAATTGCAAATCATGTGGCGAATCAGGCCCAACCGATAGTGTGAACAGAGCCTAATACGCCGGCGGGAGGGTAGGGTCGCGGAAGACGGAGTTGGAGCGGCGGATGTC
>DASWZM010000019.1:0-1608 GCA_036404455.1 Occallatibacter sp.
CAATCGCCGGCACTCCGCTGGCCAGCGCCTCCAGCACCACGTTGCCAAAGGTATCGGTGTGCGACGGAAAGACAAACAAATCCATATTCGCGTAGGCCGTGGAGAGTTCCTCGCCGCGCAGCACTCCGGGGAAGTCCGCGCGCGGCAGCCGCTCGCGCAGCCAGCCCTGCTCGCCGCCGTGGCCCACGATCAGAAACCGGAAGCTCCGCTGCCCCCGCCGCTCCAGCTCTTCCTGCACCTGGGCCAGCAAGGCCACGTTCTTCTCCACAGAGAGCCGCCCCACAAAACCCAGCACGGCTTCCCCGTCTTCCGGATTGCGCTTCCGTTTGGCCGGATGGAAAAGCTCCGCGTCCACGCCCCGCGGCATCAGGTGGCAAGGCCGCCCCGTGTTCCGCTCCAGCAGCGCGCATAGCTCCGGGGTGGGCGCAAACAGTATCTGCGCCACTGAGTAGAACCTGGCCGCCACAGCCATGGCCAGATCCTCGATCTTCTGTCCCGTGGCGTTCGATTGCCGCTTGGGCAGCAGGCGCACGAGCCAATCCGACCGCCGCGCCAGATACTCATGCACGTTGGTGTGCCAACTGGCGGCCAGCGGCAAGCTGAGATGGTGGGCCAGCCCCGCACCCAGCATTCCCACCTCGCTGGGGCCGGTAATGTGAATCAGGTCGGGCCGGAACCGCTCCAGCACCTCGCCGATCAGCGGTATATGGCGCAGAAACGCGGGATCGAAGCGCAGGTCTTTCTCAAGGGCAAAGGAGAGAAAGCCGCGCGGCAACTCCAGGGTCCACACATTGCCGTCTTCCAGGATCGCCGGCTTGCGGCCTCCGGCGCGCACGCACAAAAACGGCAGATCCCGCCGCCGTGCAAAGGCCTCAAAGTGCCGGCTGGTGTGTGCCACCCCGTTCACCTCGTGGAACGAGTCGGGGAAGTAGGCCACCCGCGGGATTCTATCGGCCATACAGTTCTTTCAATTTGACTGGGACCTGCGCCGGAAAGATCCCCTCCCGTTTCAGCCGTCGTGCTCGCCCAGCGCCAGCCGCAACTGGTGCGCCTCGCTCCACGCCATGCGCAGCCCGCCTGAAACCAGGCCCCGGCCCATCAGTTGCACCAACCCGATACCAAAGCTCATCGCCCGCGGAGCCGCTCCGTTCGGCCAGAGTTCGCTCAGCGGCCTGGCCACCCCGTTGGCATCGGGATGATAAACGCGCTCGTCCCAGGTGCGCGAGCCCTGCGGGAACTCCGGATAGTGGCGCACGGCGTCGATCGTCGACTGCAGAATCCGATGCTTCCACGGCTCCGCATACTGCGGCATGAAGAGAATATCGCTCTTCTTCTGCCGCCGTATCTCGTGCACAAACTCGGTAAAGCTGGTGGCGTTGGTCAGGTTGATATTGGCGTTCGGTTCCACGCCGTGCCGGTCCCCGCCGGAGACGGTCAGCATGTTCCACTTCTCCGCCAGCCGCCGCGCTCTGCGGTTTTCCTCCCAATGCCGCAACCCGTTCAGCTCCAGCGCGTGCAGATAGTTGCCGTTCTTCTGCAGAAACTCGTTTACAAGAAACTCGTGCTTCTCCTGGCCGATCAGGTACAGGTCCCACATGGGGTGGTTGA
>DASWZM010000020.1:0-14074 GCA_036404455.1 Occallatibacter sp.
TAGGCGATCTCCGCCGCGTCCACAATCCGCGAGCGGTTCTCCGCGCTGACGACAATCCGATCCAAAAGGACAAACACGCGCAGCGTGAAGTCCAGGTCCAGCAACGATTCCGGCGTCGAAAACTCGAAGATCCGGCCTTGCTGGTAGAGCCGGTTAAACCCGTTTGCGCGTAACTCCGTCAGCCGTGCCTTCAGCGTCTCAGTATGCGGCGAATCCCCGCCCGTCACCACCCGTTTGACTGCTGGTTTCGCGGCAGGCTTCGCCGCCCGCCCCGCAGTCTTCACCGCGTTCGCCGTCGTTTTCGCTCCTGGTTCAACCTCCCCAATCGCTGCCGCGCTCCCCACTGGAAATAGCACGTTCAGCCGCGTTCCCTCGCCCAGCCCAAGCACCGCCTCCGCGATCTCGTCCATCGAATCCCGCTTCACCAGCCCGTCGCAGTGCACGCAATGCACCGTCCCGCAGCGCGCATACAACAGTCTCAGATAGTCGTAGATCTCCGTAGCCGTAGCCACCGTCGACCGCGGGTTCCGTGTCGAATTTTTCTGCTTGATGGCAATCGCCGGAGCCAGCCCGTCGATCAAATCCACGTCCGGCTTTTCGATCCGCTCCAGAAACTGCCGCGCATACGACGAAAGCGACTCCACATACCGCCGCTGCCCCTCCGCATAGATGGTGTCGAAGGCCAGCGACGACTTCCCCGACCCCGAAACCCCGCTGACCACCGTCAGCTTCCCATGGGGAATCTCGCAGGAGATGTTCTTCAGGTTGTGAGTCCGCGCGCCGCGGATAATGATGGCGTCATTCAAAGGGAAAGCACCGGCAAGAATTCGTCCAGCCGCGCCCCTGTCCCCTCAGCGACCCTCAGAGCGCAACCAGCCATTCTTCATTATAAGCCGCGGCGCAACAGGCCAATATATTGCGAGCCAATCCGTACCTCAAGGCACGGACAGTTCCTGCCCTCGTTTCAGATCATCGGAATCTCTGGAGTTTAAGCAGCCATCGCCCGAATCAAAAACATACTCGGCTCCGCAGCCTCTTCTTTGCGGTCAAGCACCCCCGCAAGGCAAAATAGCACCCGCGAGGCGCACGCCGGGCACTGCATCGAGTTGTTGCAAACGGAGTTGCAATCCTGGCACAGGTAGGCCGCTTTAAGCGGAATGTATTGGCATGCGTCGCAGGTCATACTCTCACCCTATATTCCCGGCGCGTTCCAGTCCTTTCCTTGTCCTTCTTTCTGGATTCAAAGTCACCGGAATGCCCATTACTTTGAAAAGAGATTATTGTTGTCCTTGTCGAACTTCTGTTCCGTCTTTGCCGGTTTAACCGCCAACTCATCGGCCACGCGATCGATCTTCTGCTGCGCGGATTCATCAGAAACCGTCTCTTCTTCCACCTTCACCGCTTTCGGGTTCACAAATTGCTCGGGCATGGCTCTTCTCCTGCCTACACTATCCCGCATTCGCCCGCGCAAGCATGTTCAATTTTGCTCATCTTGCATCAGTTCGTAGAGCGGTCAACCTGCCTCACGCCGCCAGCCGATTCGTACCCGCGACCCTCCCATACCACGACCCCGAATCCTTCACCTTCCGCTTTTGATCGCGGAAGTCCACATAAGTCAGCCCATATCTCTGGCTATACCCATCCGTCCATTCGAAGTTATCCATCAAGCTCCACGCATGAAACGCCCGCACCTTTGCCCCGTCCGCAATGGCCCGCGCCAGCTCCGTCAGGATTCCCTTGAAGAACGCCGTCCGCCGCTCGTCCGGAACCCGGCCGCCCGCCTTGTCATACGGCGTATCCATATAGCAGCAGCCGCACTCCGTCAGTTCAATGATCGGATGGTCATACTCCCGCGAAATCTGTGTAACAAGGTCGTAAATCCCGCGCGGCCAAATCTCCAGCCCCGCGTGCGTCAGCGGCCCCTCGCTCGGCATCGCTGCATGAAAGCGCGTATACGGATCGCGCCCATTCGTGTCGCCGGAGTCCACCTCGATCTCCGTGCCGAAATGCGCCCCGCCGCCTGCCTTGGCTCCGCCAGCATCGGAAACAATCCGCCGCGTGTAGTAGTGAAACCCCACCCAATCGAGCGGCGCTTTCATGATCTTCTCGTCGCCCGGCCGCACGCCCATCTGCTCATATGGCGGCTCGCCCACAAAAGCCTTCGGATACTCGCCCTTCAGCGCCGCATGGAGAAAGAACGTATTGTTCATCGCGTGGTAGCGCGCGGTGGCAGCCACATCGGCCTCGCTGTTCGTCTTCGGGTAGCCCGGAGCCATGCTGTATGCCGACCCCACCGTCGCCTTCGACGAAGCCGCCTTGATGGCCCTGAAGCTTTCTCCCTGCGCCAGGCTCACTGTGTGCAGAGCCTTCAGAAAATCGCTGAATTTCGCCCTGCTCGGCGGGTGAATCCCGATCCCATATCCGTAATACGTAAACGCCCAGGGCATGTTGAACGGCGCCCACACCGAGATCCGATCGCCCAGCTCCTTGGCCAGAATCCCCGCGTAGTCCGCAAAGTACCCTGCCAGGTCGCGATTGGGCCAGCCGCCCCGATCCTCAAGCCCCTGCGGCAGGTCCCAGTGGTACAGCGTGCAGAACGGCCGAATGCCCGCCTCCAGCACCGCGTCCATCACCTTCTTATAGTGATCCAGCCCCTTCTGGTTCGGCTGTCCCGTACCCGTCGGCTGAATCCGCGCCCACGAAATCGAAAATCTATAGCTCTTCTGGTTCAGCCGCTTCAGCAGCGCAATGTCCTGCTTGTAAAGATGGTAGTGGTCGCACGCCACATCGCCCGTGTCGCCGCCCTTCACATGGCCCACGCCGTGCGCATACCGGTCCCAGATGGATTCCCCTTTGCCGTCCTCGTTCCATGCGCCCTCCACCTGGTAGCTGGCCGTAGCCATCCCCCACAGAAACCCCTCCGGAAACCGCGCGCCCTCAATCTCCGCCGCCGCAACCGCGCCGGGAACTTGTTCGGAGATCGAGGAAGAAGCAGCAAACGCACCGGGAACCAGCAGGGCGCTTCCGGCGGCTGCAATTGAGTCACCAAGGAATGTACGGCGATCCATTTCTCGCAGTCCTCCATCCGAGCGGCCAAGATACCACCCTTCCGGCTTTCTGCACAATCGCTGGACCAATGGTCAGGTTTGAAGACTTGCGTCTGCAATCCATTGCATTTCTTCCCAACCAAACGCAAAGCGGCAGCGAACCTCCCCGGTCCGCTGCCGCCTCACATCGTTCCTTCTACAGTTCGTGTCTTCCCGCCTCTTGCATGAAGGGCTGCAGATGTTCTCGCGCCTTGTCGATGTGCTTGCGCGCGCGAATCTGGAGCCCGGCGTTCTCGGGAGAATCCTGCCCGCGCGCAGCGTCGTCATGCTCCTCATTCAGCAGCTTTATCATTGCGACATTTTTCCATCCCGCCCACGCCGATTCTTCCCCGATGGAGCCAGTACGCCCGCACGCAGGCCTGCCTCTTGACCTGCGGCAGCAATTCCCCTCGATTCCCTCCGCGGCTCCCTCGCGTCGAACCCTCAGCCGTCCCCATCCGTTCCTCTCAAGCTCTGCCCCGTTAAACTGGTTGTGAGGTATTCCGTGCTCCGCTTCGCCCTTCTCGTCCTGCTCTTCGCATCTGCAGCCGGGTTCGCCCAGGAACCCGCTCAGAATCCAACAGCACAGCCTCCAGCGGCCTCACCCCCAGTCACCTCCGCGCCCCAGCCTGTCTCCGAGCCCGTTTCTGCCCAGGTGGCAGACGCTGAAGCCGCCATCGTCAAATCCGACTGGAAGGCCGCCGCGGCCAAGCTCGATCTCTGGCTGGCTGCCCATTCCGACGATCCCCGCGCCTTATTCGATGCCGGCTACGTCGCCGACGCCCAGAACCGCCTCGACGATGCCGAAAGCCTCTACCGCCGCGCCGTTGATGCCAATCCCAAATCTTTTGAGGCCCATCTCTCCCTTGGCCTGCTGCTGGCTCGCCAGGGTAAGGTTGACGACGCCCGTCCCGAGCTGGCCGTGGCCACCAATCTCGACCCCGGTGACGCCGGACCCGCCATCAAAGCCCGCGCCTGGCGCGCACTGGCTGAAATCGACCGGCCCGGACCCGGAAGCGCGGGCGACACTACAGAAGCCTCAAACGATCTCCTCGAAGCACTCAAGCTCACTCCCGAAACCCCGGCCGACACCCTTCTTGCCGCCAGCCTGGCCGACGATGCTGGCCAGTACCAAGCCGCCGAAGCCGCCTACCGCCGCGTCCTGGTCGAAGACCCCAACTCGGCCCCCGCCAACGCCGGCCTGGCCCACCTGCTGATCGCACGCAAACAATATCCAGAGGCCGAAACCCTGCTCCGCACTGCCCTCAAGCAATCCCCCGACGACCCCGCCCTCAACGCTCAACTCGCCACCGTGCTGGCCACCCAGGACAAAGCCGAGGCCCTCCCGCTCGTCCAGAAACTCCACGACGCCCACCCCGCCGACGCCGCCATCACCCGAATGTTGGCCGAAATCCTGGCCGACGCCGGTGACTACTCTGGTTCCGATCACCTCTACATCTCTCTGCTCGCGGCCAACCCCAACGACCCCGCCCTCCTGGTCGGTCACGGCCAGAACCTCATCCGCCAGCTCCGCTACGCTGAGGCCTTTGCAGCCTTCAGCAAGGCCACCCAGCTCGACCCCGCCAACCCCGACGGCTGGAGCGGCCTGGCTTTTGCCGCCTCCCGGACCAATCAGCCTTCCATCACACTCCACGCCCTTACCATGCGATCAAAGTATCTTCCCGAGGTACCATCTACATACTTTCTTTGGGCTACCGCGTACGATACCCTGCACCAAAAGGCGGAGGCTGCAGCCTACTACCAACACTTTTTGGACTCTTCCGCCGGAAAGTTTCCAGATCAGGAATGGCAGGCTCGCCAGCGTCTCATTTTGCTCACTAAACAACCGTGAGATGAGCGATGATGCGAACTTGAATGCGGTGAACTCTTCAAAGTGCCGCGACCATCGAGCCCGTGAGACCGCAAAACTTTCCTCTTGCGCAATCTCATAAAAGGCTCCTATAGTCACGGCCTGGGGTTAACCAGCAACTGCGGAGGCTTCTCATGCAGTCCAAGGTTCCGTTGGCAGTCCTCGTCCTCGTGACAGTGACCACAATCCCAGCCTGTGCCTCCGGCTTCGACGACAAAACCTTCGACCAGCAGAGCATCGACGCTCTCCAGGCCAAGGTCCTCCAGGCCCAGCCCCGCGAACAGTGCTTCCTCTACGCCGAAATCGTCCATGAGATGACCGAACTCAGCCTCCGGCAATACGCCGCCGGCGATGCGGAGAAAGCCACCGCCATGCTCAAGCAAATCCAGCTCCTGGCGCATAAAATCCATCTCTCCGTGGCCGAAGATAACAAACGCCTCAAAAACGCCGAGATCCTGCTCCGCCACACCTCCTTCCGCCTCACTGAAATGCTCCACAACAGCAGCCTTGAAGACCGTTCCCTGGTCGCCGAGACCCTCGCCGAGGTAAACCAGGCCCAGAATGAAGCCATGATGCAGGTCTTCCGCAAATAGCCAGCTGCCCGCACCCGGACCTTCCGCGCAGGCTCCCATCCTCCGCCGGCCGGCAATTCCATAGTGGGTCAATTTGGTTTTACAAACAGCCTGCTGCTATATTCCCGTCCATGCTCTTCATGGTCATCGAATATTTCAAGGATGGGGACCCAAAGCCTGTCCGGGAGCGCTTTGTTCGTGATGGGCGCATGCTGCCGGAAGGAGTCATCTACCACGCAAGCTGGGTCGACCCTGCCAATGCCCGCTGTTTCCAGGTCATGGAGGCGACGGATCTTGACGCCCTCCAGGAATGGACCGATCGCTGGGCTGACCTGGTTGATTTCAAAATCGTACCGGTACTTCCTTCTCAGGAATATTGGGCTAAGATGAGCCCGAACGCCTGAAGCTTTCTGCACCCAGGTCAATTTGCCATCTGATATCAAATTGACCCACTTCCAGCAATGTTTGGCCCTTTCCCCGGTCTGACTTTCTGTGCTTCAATGGAAGCGCCGGAGTGTGAGAGCCGATGCGCTGTCTTGCCGCGATTCTGGTCTGCCTGTTTTTTGCCGCGCCTCTGTCTGCGCAAAAGGAAAAGCCCGAGCCCTTGACCGAAGCCCAGATCGAGCAGATTCGCGAGGCCGGCATCGATCCAGCCGGTCGCATCGACCTCTACACAAAATTCCTCAACGAACATGCCGATGTGATCAAGGGCCTCACCAACCGCTCCAAATCCCTGGCCCGCGCCCGGCGCCTCGACGAGGAGCTCCAGGAATTAACCGCCCTCATGGACGAATCCGGCGCCAACCTCGACCAATACTCCGACCGCCACGCAGATATCCGCAAAGCCCTCAAACCCCTCACCGAAGCCACCGAACGCTGGCTTGTAATCCTCCGCGCCCTGCCCGGAGAACCAGGCTTCGACCTCGCCCGCAAGGAAGCTATCGAAAGCGGCGAAGACCTTGCCGACCAGGCCAAACGCCTCCTCATCGAGCAAACCGAATACTTCAACCTTCACAAAGACGAACAAGGCCAGCAACGCGCCGAACCGAAGTGAGGAAGGCGGGGTGTCGGTTGTCAGTCGTCAGTTGTCAGTTTCATATTGCCCCCATTGGCAACGCTGACCCGCCCACCTGTCCGGTCCCTGGGAAATCGCCGCTGATCTCCGCCAACTGACAACTGATCGCTGACCGCTGTGAGCTGTCTGCTGTAAGCTGGCAACAGTGGCCCTTAACTTCGTCCCAATCTTTCAAGAGGAGTACCGGGCCTTGCGCCCGCGGGCGCCCATGCCGCCCATCGCCATCCGTTTCCGCCGCTTTACCTCGCTGAACACCACCATCCGCCTCCGCGAAGGCCACATCCACGTCAGCCTCTCCGACCTGCTCGAGGGCGCGCCCGAGTCGGTCGTCCGCGCCATCGCCCACATTCTCCTGGCCAAGCTCTACAAGAAGCCCGTCAGCGCTGCCCAGAGCCTGCGCTACAAGCGCTTCGCCTCCTCGGCCGCCGTCACCCGCCAGACCGAACTCATCCGCCACGCCCGCGGCAGCAAGCGCTTCTCCGGCCCCGAGGGCCGCTACTTTCACCTCGAGGAAGTCTTCGACTCGCTCAACGTCCGCTTCTTTGCTGGCCTTCTCGGCCGTCCCGAGCTCACCTGGAGCGAGCACATGGCCAAGCGTTCCCTCGGCCACTACGACGCTGCCCACAACACCATCGTCGTCAGCCGCGTCTTCGACCGTCCCTCCAGTCCCCGCTACGCCCTTGAATATCTTCTCTACCACGAGATGCTGCACCTCAAGCACCCGGTAAAGATGCGAGGCCTGCGCCGCTGCGTTCACTCCCAGGAGTTCAAAACCGAGGAAGCCCAATTCCCTCAGCTCGCCCAAGCCCTTGCCTTCATCAAGCGCCTGTAGCGATTCTCATTGCGCTCATGAACCGTGGGACAGTCTCCGAGAGGCCCATCACGTCGCCGCCATCGGTGCTAAACTGTGCACACCCACCCATCTCTTGAAACGCTCATGCTCGAAAACCTCATGATTGCGAAGGAGCCCACATGGCGAACAGCTTTGGTACCGATATTCTGATTCAGGCGCCTGACCCGAACAAGGCGGCATCGTTCTACGTCGAGCATCTCGGATTCGAAATCACCGGCGAAGACCCCAAAATGTTCAGCCTTCACGGCGACAACATCAACCTGTTCATCGAGCGAGGCCCGGCCCTGGGACCGGTTCTGGAAGTCACGGTTGAAAATGTCGCGGAAGCCAGACTCCGGCTCGTAAAACACGGATGCGAAGTCATCAAGGATGAGCCGGATTTTCCCAGATGCTACATCAAGGATCCCTACGGCCTGATCTATAACCTCACAACCTAGGGAACCTCTGAATAAGTCGATGCTTTGAAAGGGCACGACCGGGGTACCGGGGCACCCCGGGGGACCCTCTGGGTCGGGTCGGGGTCGCGTGCCGTAAGCGCAGCAAAATGAGAGCGGGCTTTAGCCCCTGAGGGAATGCTGGCGCATGCGCGCGAACTTAATCAGAGCTTCCCTAGAAAGCGCCGCTCCGCGCAATGTGCATCTGAAGAATTCGTCTTACCGCTGGGAGGCGCAGAACTTCGACTTCCGCCCCGGCGCAGATCCTCTCCGCCAATTTCCACAATTGAATAGCGGTCGTGCTCGGCCGGCCAGCCCCTATGCCGCCTTCTCCACCGCCGCCGCCTCGTCCGGCCCGGTCTCCGGCCGCGTAGCCGCCCAGCAGATCAGCGCAACCCCCGCAACCACCGACCCTGCGCTGGCCAGTTGCGCATTCGATAACCCCCACAGAACCTTAGGGTTGCGCCGCACAAATTCAACCAGAAAGCGAGCAATTCCGCTTAATAGCAGGTACTCACCCACAATTGCCCCCGTCCCGTGCGGCCTCTCCCCCCGCCGCCACAGCCACCAGCCGATCAGCAGCCCCGCTGCCAACTCATACAGCGGCGTCGGATGCACGCGCACAAACGGTGGCGTCGGATCAATCCCGTGCGGAAAGCTCATCCCCCAGGGCAGATTTGTCGGGATCCCATAGCAGCCGTCCCCTGAAAGAAAACACCCGATCCGCCCGATCCCGTACCCGACTGCCGCCGCCGGAGCAGCCAGGTCCAGCGTCCGCAGCCCGCCGATCCGCGCCCACCAGCCCTGAAACACCAGCGCCGATATCCCCAGAATCAGTCCGCCGTACCAAGCAAATCCCGCCGAATCCCACAGCACCCGCCAGCCATACTCGCGAAACTCTGCCGGCGTGTCGATCACGTGCCACAGCTTGGCGCCCACGATGCCCAGAAGCGCTGCCACAGCCACCATTCCCACCGCGTCCGCCGTAATTCGCGCCCGCTTGAAGTTCCGGTCCATCACAAACGCCGCCGCCACACAAGCCAGCCACAGCATCAGCCCAAAGGTGGGCACGTTCAGTCGCCAGATGTGCAAATAAGGCAGCATGTCTCTACAAGTATAGACGCGCCTGCCAGCGCCAAAGTGCGCCCCGGAACCAGCCCCTGGCCGGCAAATCGTTTCTTTGCGCGGCTGGCTCGCGGGTTCCCGTCAAAGAGATCCCGCCACCTCAGTCCGCGATTTGCACAGCCGCTCCTGCCCCGCCGTCCCGCATTCGCGCGATACTGTGTGCATGGCTACCGTCACCTGTCAGGGCCTCGAGGTTCTCTTTACCCGTCAACAGATCGCCGAACGCGTCGCCGAGATGGGCGCCCAGATCACCCATGACCTGAACGGTGAAAAGCTGGTCATGATCGGTGTGCTCAAGGGCGCCGCACCCTTTCTGTCTGACCTGGCGCGCTCCATTCAAGCCGACGCCACCTTCGACTTTGTCGCCGTCTCCAGCTACGGCAAAGGCCAGCGCTCCTCCGGCGCCGTCAAGCTCATCAAGGACCTCGACGAGCCCATTGAAGGCAAGAACGTCCTGATCGTCGAGGACATCCTCGATACCGGCCTCACCCTCGCCTACCTGCGCAAGCTTTTTCTCCAGCAGCATCCCAAAACCCTGCGCATCGCCACCCTGCTCGACAAGCCCTCGCGCCGCATAGAAAAAATCGACGCCGACTACGTGGGCTTCTCCATCCCCAACCTCTTCGTGATCGGCTACGGCATGGACTACGCCGAGCGCTACCGCAATCTGCCCGACATCTGCCTCATGGCCCCCGACTTGCATAATCCCCAATAAATAGGCGGCCCTCACGATTCTGACCGCTACTACGAAGGCAAAGTCTGCAAGTGCCGCAAGAGCCTCTTCATCTAAGCGAACGGCAAGGACCGCACCATGTCTGCAAAGACCCGGTCTTGGGACACGGCGGAAAATCTGGCCAGGGCTGAGCGGGGCCGCCTCGACCCGGAAAAGATCGAGAAGAGGAAGATCGCCGGCCAGAAGGAGGCCAGGAAAGGCAGCGCGATCACGGTGGAGGATGCCCTCCGCGAGTGGGTGGCCAGCACAAAGAGGCGCAGTCAAAGTTCACTGCCAAAGGGTACTGGAACTACACCGGCAAAATATCCCGTTGGGCGGCTGAAAACAGCATGAAATTGCTCAATGACGTAAACAAAGTCCAGCATCGACGGTCCCGGTGTCGCAGGCTCGGCGGTCCCTGGCTTCCATTCGGCAATGGCACTCTGCCCTCGGGGATAAACGGACTGGCCGCGACCGGCATTCGCTCATTGCCGGCATGACCGCTCGAGGGAGTGCCACCGTCGCTCCGCCACTCGCCGCTCAATCTTCCGCCCAGTCGAGCCCATCGCGGTCCGATGATCAATAGGTGACTGTTGCGGTAATCGTATCGGCATAACTTCCCGGCTTGGTAAATTGCCCCGCCGGAACTTGGCCATAGACGGTGAGAGACTGGACAGATCCGGTTCCGGTCCCAGCCACCGTATCGGTACCAACGGTGTTGCCCCAGTTGGTGGTGTGCACCGAGTTACTGAAAAGGCTATAGCTCAGCAATGCCGGGGCAGGGCCGGTCATTTTGCGGGTGGTCACGGTCGCGCCAGTTGCCAGTCCGGCATTGAGGCCGACATTGTACGTGGCGGCCTTGGTGCAGGTGACTGAGATTGTCGATGTGGAGTCAATCAGCGCGCCCGAGTAATTGCCGAAGGCCAGGGCAGTCGCTGAAATTGTGCACGTGGCCGAAATCACCACGGTAACGGGGAACGTGGTAGTGGCGGAGGAGATCGTATCGGTGTAAGTGCCCTGGGCGACGTACTGCCCCGCCGGGATCTGGCCATAGACGGTGATATTCGCGTTGCCGGTTCCGGTCAGCTCGTTGCCGGTGGTGTTGCCCCAATTGTTCGTCCGCGCGGCATCCGTGAACAAATGGTAGGCTAGCTCGGCGCCGCCAGGACCGGTCATGTATCGGGTAGTTTCGGTTCCGCCTGCCCCCGTTCCGGCATTGAAGGGAATGTCCCACCCTCCGGCGCAGGTCACCTTCCCAGTAGCGGTGCCGTCCAGCAGCGTGGCAGCGTAAGTCCCGAAGTTCAAGGTCGTGACCGTCAGCGTGCAAGTCTGTGCCGCCGCCGGCCGGGCGCCAAAGGCGATCAGGAGCAGCACCGCAAGTGAGAGTCTGCGCATCACGGCTTCTCCACCAGGCAGCGTAGCGGTCCAATCGAGGGAATATCTCCGGCTAAAGGCTTGTAGTCGAAGGCGACACTGCAGTGCCCCCCGTTTGTGCCCTCGACAGTGAGTTCGTTGTGGGGACTGAGGTCCTCAACGTAAGCGTCGCCGTCGTATCCGACCGGGACGACGGCGCCGGTGGCCTGCAGCGTAGCGGTGCTGCCCAGCGGCACCGCTGCTCCGGCCTCATCGATCAGCCGCAGCAATGCTGCATGGCTGATTTTCACCGGGAACTTGACCACGACGCCGGAGCGATCCTGGGGCCGCAACTCCACTTTGGAGTCGTCAATCGTGACGTCCGACGGGATATCGGTGGCCTTGATGTCGATGTGATTGAGATCGAAGGCGCGCATATCCGGCACCAGCAGCCGCCCCGAGGAGCCGGTCATACCCACGTCGCGGTTCTCTTGAAGGACGTGTACGTGCGGAATGGGACTGGTGTCCACAATGGCGAAGCTGTCGTAGATGGTGTTGGACGGGAAAAGTTCCCTGTCGACCAACGATAAAGCCCCTTGGGATTCCAGGCGCAGAGTTGTCTGACCAGCGCTCTGGTCGGCTCCAGCCGTAAATAGGCCCACGGGCGACTTGTATTGCACCTGGCCGAATTCGTGGTTGGAATTGCCGGCGGAGACATAGGCATCATAGCCCCAATCGCCTATCATTGCTGCCGACTTTTGCGCCTGCAACTCCCCATTCCCGTCAGACGTCGCACTGACGCTGACCGAGGTTCGCCTGCCGAACGGGATGGTCACGCCAACCTGCATCCCGTTGCTGGAGCTGGCGCCGGCAAAGTCTTTAAAATCTGAGGCGTAGATCGAAACGTGGCGAATCTGGAGCGAATAGTTGCCAGAGACGACATGGGAGTGCTGGGCCAACGCAACGTTGAGCTGGACCGGAGCGGGGCCAGCATCCTGGTCGATCCCCGCGTAAGCTGCGCCTATGGAGCCGAACCTCTTGAGAGACAGGCTGGTGAAGCCGCTGAGCTGCTTCCGTGGAACCCCGGCTCCGTTCATCGACGCCACATCCCGGTAGTTGCTGTTGGCTATGATCGCCGAAGCTCCCAGGCTGAACACCCTGCCGATGCGCTGGGCGCCCGCGGAAAACTGCGTGCCGGTGTTCGCCGATCCAGAGCTGGTCGCCGCGGAGAAATTGAGCACGCCAAGATGGCCAATCTGCGCCACGCCGCCTGCGCCCACCATGACCGTGCCTGCAGTGCCTTCGACGCTGCCCTCGAGAGTGAACTTCGGGGTCAGACCGCCGCGCCAGAGAGCCGCGCCCGCCATCTTCCCGTAGTCGTTGCTCACTGAGCCCCAGTTGCGCCGCACCAGGCCGGATTGCACGGCGTAAGTCTGCAAGCCTGGTTTTAGCAGCGCGGAGCTGGCGTAAAAGGGCTGCGTCACGTTCACCTGTTGTCCCAGTGCATTCGTCACCGACATCGAGATCGTGCCCGCCCCTGATACCACCGGGAGCTGCGGAATCTCGAAGGGGCCCGCGGCGGTCTCGCTCGAGACTATCAGGTTGCCGTCCGCGAGCACGTTTACGGTGGAGGGGACGGCGGCCGAGCCGCTTACCGAGGGCATTGGAAAAGTCACAAGATCGGGACGCATGCTGAAATCTGAGTTGATCTGTACGCCCTCGAGGTGAACCGGACGGGTCCAGGCAAGCCCGCCCGTAATGAAGTCGCCCAGGCTATAGCGGCGCAGCGTATTGACGTCGGCAAACGTATAGGCCGAATCAAGGCGTATCGCCGTATTCTTGCCGGTGGGGCCTGAGGTTGCGCCTGCATAGGCCAGCCATCCCGAACTCAGGATTCCCCGGGGCGAGAAGGCAACCAGATCCATCGACCCGGTGCCGCCGGTCTGGCCACCGGCGAATGTGCCCACCGTGTCGTAGTTGAGCGTCACGCCGGTGCCGCTCTCGATCACTCGACGGCCCATTTCCGTTTCTCTTCCAGCGGGCTGCAACAGCGTCGGCACCAGGCCACTGTCGCTGACTGTGACTTCCAGCACCTGGTTTTTCTGATCGAGACTCCAGGTCAATCCGGGCAAGTCGGACAAGGCGATCAGACCGCCGGTTTCCGAGGCGTGAGACACGGGAACCCGAAAACCGAGATCGCGCAGTTCATCTGGCAGCGCCATCAACTTGCCGCGCCGCAGGGTAAATTCGCCAATCTTGCCGATGAAATGACCATTGACCTGAACGTCCAGAAGCAGTGTCTCGTCGCTGGCTGCGGGGGTAGCTGCGCGGTTGGCGGCGGGGTTGGCTGCGGGGGTAGCGGCCGGGTCAGCTGCGGGCGTAGCTGCATCGGCAGATGCGGGGGTAGTTGGGGCGACAGCTGGGCCGGTAGCTGCCGGGGTAGTTGCAGGGCTAGTTGGGGCGACAGCTGCGTCGCTGGCTACGGCCAGTCGCGGCATCATGGTCATTACAAGGAAAAGTATCCCCGCGCAGCCGAGCCATCTGGCTGCGATGCCTCGATGATCATGGCGCTGCGGCAACGGGAACCTGCTGTTCGATTGCGCCGGCGTCCGAGTGCGCTGTCAATCGCAAGGTTTCGCTTGGCAGCGGCAGGGGTCCCTGCGCGTCAATTTTCCAACGCCGGGTAACGCCGGCGAGAATATATGGAGATAAGCTGGTCGCTTCTTTCAGTGTGCGGCCATCGCTCGTCGACAGCTCGATATCGCGGATCGCTTCATGGCGAAGGCCATCGTTGATCCCCACGAGAACGATTTGCCCGGCATGGACTTCGATGTGAAACTGCACGTGCGGAAGCGCACGAGTCATCGGCTGGGCGAAGATCGGAATTGACAGGCGTAGCACGACATGGACGACTCCCGCCTCGGCCGGAGGCGGGATCTGGTCAAGCAGAATGCGGTACGTAGCCTCTCGACCCTGCGGCGGCTGACGCAGAAT